>DASWOJ010000341.1:0-7352 GCA_036398775.1 Acetobacteraceae bacterium | reverse complement strand
GGACCTCCGGCTTCTCCGGCAGCCGTTCGCCGGGCTCGATGACCGTCGCCGCAAGCCCAAGCACGGCCGCCAGGTCGCGCGCGGTCATGTGGGCCGGCACCTTCAGGCGCCTGAAGGTGCGGATGGTCCGTCAGGAACAGCGCCGCGCGGCGGCCGTCCACCGACGTGCAAAGCTCCATCGTGCCAGGTTCCGGCTGCACCAGGCCGCCGCATGTCCGTCGCGCAGAACCCGCTCAACGTAGGCCAGGGCGGCCTTCTAGCTCTTGCCCGTCAGCCGCAGCCCAATCACGCCGCCCACGATGAGCGCGGCGCAGGCAAGGCGCCAGAAGCCGGCCGGCTCGCCCAATAAGGCGATCCCGACCGCGAACGTGCCGACCGCCCCGATGCCCGTCCAAACGGCATATGCCGTGCCGAGCGGCAAGCTGCGCATCGCGAAGGTCAGCAGGAAGAAGCTTATCAGCGATGCCACGATGGTCACGGCGCCCCAGCTCCAGTTGCTGAAGCCGTCCGACCGCTTGGCGGAATAGGACCACACCATCTCCAGCAGGCCGGCAATTACCAGCATGACCCACGCCATCGCTATTCCTCTTGTTGCCTGGTTGTGGTGCCAGCCCGGTCATTCCGGCCGCAAGGCATGGCTCCGTGCGGCAGCGGGGCGTGTGCAGGCTTGACGGGTGCTGCCTTGGCGAGAGGCACCCAACCGCCGCCCATTCGGTCCATCTAAGGCTGCGTTGGCTAAGGCTGCGTTGGCGAGGCCGCTTCAAGGCCGCGGGGCTGGGGCACCCGGAAGGGAGTACGGCGCCGATCGTTCCTGTCCTGTTGCACGGCGATGATCGAGCCGATGGGCACGTTGAGCAACGGTCAATCCAACCGAGCCGCCGCAATGGCCGGCACTGTGGCAGCTAGGTTGCACTCGCTGGGCAGCCGATGACGGCGTTGACGCCATCATCGGCCACGGCAAGGGTTTACCGCGTCAGTCCGGCATCCACCAGGAAGGCGGCTGGCGATAACGGCACCCAGCCCTGCCTTGCCCCCGTCAGGTTTGCAGCGCCGGCGCGTCCAGCAGGTGTTCCAGCCGGATCGGCAGCTTCCGCACGCGCACGCCCGTCGCATGATAGACCGCGTTCGCCACGGCAGCATTCAGGCCGACGTTGCCGAGCTCGCCCAAGCCCTTGATCCCCAGCTTGTTCACTTCGCTGTCGTTCTCGGCGACCATGATCGTGGTGACCTCGCCGATGTCCGCGTTGACCGGGATGTAATACTCCGCCAGGTCGTCGTTGTAGTAGCGTGCATAACGCTGGTCCAACTCCGTCGCCTCGTGCAGCGCGGCGCTGATCCCCCAGATCTGCCCGCCCATCAGTTGGCTTTTCGCCGCCTTCGGGTTGACGATGGTGCCGGCGGCATAGGCGCCCACGATCCGCGGCGCCCGGATTTCCCTGGTGCGGGCGTTGACCCGGACCTCGACGAACTGCGCGCCGAAGGCGAACTGCATGCGGTCCTTCAGCTTGGCGCCGCCGACCAGCTTGCCTTGGCCCTTATACAGGCCCTGCAAGCCGTCCGGTCCCACCCCGTGCGGGATGTTCTCGGCATAGGCCTCGATGGCCCCTGGCGCAGCGCGGGACAGCGCCTTGGCCAGCGGCTCACTGGCGCCATCCGGGCCGTGCAGCGCATCGCCCGCAAGCTGCAGCGATGCCGGGTCCGCACCGTGGAACGGCCCGTCCTCCGCGGCGGCGGCGGCGGCGGCGATCCGGCTGCGTATGTCCTCGCAAGCCTTGGCCACCACGGCGCACAGGCTGGCCGTGCTGTTGGAGCCGCCAGCCACCGGGGACGGCGGCAAGGTGGAATCGCCAAGCTCGACGGTAATCCGCTCAACCGGCACGCCCAGGCCTTCGGATGCCATCAGCGCCAGCACGGTCATGACGCCGGTGCCGATCTCGTGCGTCGCCGTTTGGACGCGGACGGCGCCTCCGGGTGCGATCCGCACGCGCGCGGTCGCCGGGCCCATGTTGGTCGGATACATGGACGTGGCGCAGCCCATGCCCACCAGCCAGTCGCCGTCCCGCATGGACCCTGGCCGCGGGTCCCGCCGGGACCAGCCGAACGCCGCCGCCGCCGCGTCAAAGCACGGCATGAGTTGGCGCGACGTGTAAGGCAGGCCCTTGATCGGCTCCTTCATCGTGTCGTTGACCCGGCGCAGTTCCAACGGGTCCATCTTGAGCGCCACCGCCAGCTCGTCCATCGCCGATTCCAGGGCGAACATGTAGGGGATCTCCGGCGGCGACCGCATGAAGCCCGGCGTGTTGCGGTCGGCGTGGACGATGGACACCTCGGAATCCACGTTCGGGCAGGCGTACAGCCGGGTCGTCGCGTCCGTGCCGGCGACGCTATAGTTGTCCGGGCGGGACGTGACCTCCCAGCCCTCGTGAATTAGCGCCTGCAGCTTGCCGTCGGGTCCGGCGCCCAGGCGGATACGGTGCCGGGTTTCGGCGCGGTAGGTGGCGATGGTGTAGCCCTGGTCGCGTGTCGCCTCCAGCCGGACCGACCTGCCCACCCGCTTTGCCGCAAACGCCACCAGTGCGGTGCGCTGGGTCAGCGATCCGCGTGAGCCGAACGCTCCGCCGACGAAGGGGGAGATCACGTGGACGTCCGCCGGGTCCAAGCCAAGCTGCTCGGCCAAGCCGTTCTGGAAGCCGACCATGTTCTGAGACGACTCCCAGACGGTGAGCTTCGGCCCATCCCAGGACGCCACGGTGGTGTATAGCTCGATGGGGTTATGGTGCTGGACGGGCGTCTCGTATTGCGCGTCCACCACGACCGGCGCGCTGGCAAGTGCCGCGGCTGCGTCGCCCACCTTGGCCTTTTCCTCGCCGGGTTCGTCGCCCTCGCGGGAGGCGGCCTCCTTGGTTTGCGTCGTGGTGCCCGGGCTGTCGAAGGTGGCGGAGGGGGTTTCGGCGGCATAGGCAACCTTGAGCCGGTGGGCGCCTTCACGCGCCGCCTCGAAGGTGTCGGCGACGACCATGGCCACGATCTGCCCGTCATGCTGCACCTGGTCGGACGCCAGCGGGGCGATGGTGGTGCCCATGTAGCCCTTCTGCTCGAAGATCTTGCCGGGCTTCACGCGGTCGCCGACGTTCTGATACGTCAGGATGTCAAGCACGCCGGGCACGCGCCGGCTGTCGGCATCGTCAATGCCGGTGATGCGGCCACGGGCTATCGGGCTGGTTACCAGGAAGGCATGGGCCTGGCCAAGGAAGTCCGAGCCGTAGCGGGCTGCGCCCGTCACCTTGAGGCGCCCATCCACGCGGGACGTCGGCTTGCCGAAGCCCGGGATTGCCGCGCTGGGCGGAGCGCCCTGCGGCATGGTCGTGATCTCGCCGGCCATTGTTAGATCTCCATCGCCTGGGCCTGCATCAGCGCGCGCACCAGGGTGCGGCGGCCAAGGTCGGGCAAGTATGCGTTCTCGCCGTGCGTACGGGCACCGTTGAATGCGGCCTGTGCCGCGGCAGTGGCCGTCGCCTCGTCCAGGCGCTTGCCGCGCAGGGCATCCTCCGCCTCCTTCGCGCGCCAGGGCTTGTAGGACACGGCGCCGAGGCCGATGCGGGCCTCACGCACCACGCCGTCATCCAAGTGCAGCGCGACGGCCGCGGTCGCCAGGCCGTAGGCGTAGCTCTCGCGGTCCCGTACCTTCACGTAGGCGGATCGGCGCGTCCAAGGCCCTGCCGGCACGGTGAAGCCGGTGATCAGCTCGCCCGGCGCCAGCACGGTTTCCCGGTGCGGGTCGCCGGAGCCGGTGTGCAGCTGCTCGAACGGGATGGTGCGCCCGCCGCCGGTGGCGCGCACGGTCTGCACCTGGGCGCCCAGCGCCACCATTGCCTGCGCGAAGTCGCCAGAGTAGCTGGCGATGCACTTGTCGCTGATGCCCAGCACGGCATGCTTGCGGTTCACGCCCTCCAGCGCGGCGCAGCCGGTGCCGGGGTCGCGCTTGTTGCAGGCGGCCCAGCTTGGGTCACGGAAATACTGGCACCGCGTCCGTTGCAGCACGTTCCCGGCAAGGGACGCCATGTTGCGGATTTGCGCGCTGGCGGCCATCGCCAGCGTTTGGGCGATCACCGGGTAGTCGCGTTTGATCTCCGGGTGGGCTGCGGCGTCGCTCATCTTCACCAATGCGCCAAGCTGCAGGCCCTTGGGCGACAGGGTAATGGCGGAATGGCCTGGCAAGCCGTTGATGTCCACAAGGGTCGCCGGCTGCATGGTGTCCAGCTTCATCAGGTCCAGAAGCTGGGTGCCGCCGGCGATGAACTGCGCCGGTGCGGCGTTGGACGGCATGGTGTCCTTGCTGGCGGCGGCAAGCAGGGCGGCACGGTCGTCGGCGGCGCGCTCATAGATGAAGGGGCGCATGGTTCAGGCCTTCATGCCGGGATGCGCCTGCTCGATGGCGGCGACGATGTGCGGGTAGGCGGCGCAGCGGCACAGGTTGCCGCTCATGTATTCGCGTATGTCGGCGGCATTGCCGGCGTGGCCGGACTGCACGCAGCCGACCGCCGAGACGATCTGGCCCGGCGTGCAGTAGCCGCACTGGAAGGCGTCCTGGTCAATGAACGCCTGCTGCATCGGGTGCAGCGTGCCGTCCGGCTTTGCCAGGCCCTCGATGGTGATGACGGGTTCGCGCACCATGACGGCCAGCGTCAGGCAGGCCAGCACGGGCTTGCCGCCGACCTGCACGGTGCAGGCGCCGCATTGCCCGTGGTCGCAGCCCTTCTTGGACCCGGTCAGGCCCAGGTGGATGCGCAGCGTGTCGAGCAGGGTCGTGCGGTTATCAATCGGCAGGGTGTGGCGCTGGCCGTTCACCGTAAGCTCGGCCTGTGCGGCGCGGCGCGGGTCGGCCGGCGGGAAGGCTGGCTGCGGCTGCGCTGCGGCGCCGAGCGGCGCCAGGGCGGCGACGGTCGCCGTGCCGGTCAGCAGGCTGCGCCGGTTCACGGTCATGTCGGATGATGGGGGCATGTCTGGCACTCCAGGTCTGGCGCACGAACGACGCGGAGATGCGCAGGTTTCCGCAAGGTCACCCTCACGAAGACTGGAAATCCCTTAAGCGGTTGGTTTATTCCAGCTCTTGAAACAGCAGCGGGCCGTCCTGGCCGACATCTGGCCTGCCAAATGTATCAATGGGCGTCTTGGGAACATTGGTTTTTAGGCTTGATGAGTTTCAGATCGTCTCAGACTTGGATCGTCTTGGCTTATCCGTTGTCGGACGGCATTCCACCCGTCAATTTTCTTGACAGCGTTGGGGGTGCAGCCGCTATCGTCAATGCGCTGGGGCCATCGCTGTTCGAGGCCGGCCAAGCTGGGACGCCCTGTCACGAATGGCTATTGCCCTCGAACCCAAAGTTCGAGAGGAGCGGCTGCGATGATCAGGAACCCGTTGCTGTGGGGAACAGACCAGTTCAGGCCGGGAGCAGCGCCAAAGCCCGCGGTTCTCACGCGAGAAAGGGTAGCGGCATTATCCGGTCTCAGCGTGGGCCGGATCGGCATCGCGGATCTTCGGGATGTTCTCGCAAAAGGCTGGGGCGACTTCGGCGCCTGCCGCAGCGACGTTCTTTTCATCTGCGCCATTTACCCCATTGTCGGGCTCATGCTGGCGTGGGTTGCGGCGGGCGATGACTTGCTTCCCCTGCTGTTCCCGATCGCGTCCGGCTTCGCGCTGATCGGACCGATCGTGGGCGTGGGGCTTTACGAGATCAGCCGACAGCGCGAGCAGGGCGGCCGCGCAAACTGGGCCACCCCGTTCGGCGTGTTCGCCTCGCGGTCGTTCGGCTCGATCCTGGCGCTCGGGCTGATGCTGGCCGGGATATACCTCCTTTGGCTGCTGGCGGCGTCGGTGATCTACGCGGTCACGCTCGGGCCGGAGATGCCGGGTTCGGCCAGCGCCTTCGTGCATGACGTGTTCCTGACGGGCAGGGGCTGGGCGATGATCACCATCGGCGTCATCGTCGGGGCTGCTTTCGCGGTTCTGGTCCTGGCGGTCAGCGCCGTGTCGTTCCCCCTGCTTCTCGACCACGAGGTCGGGGTCGAGACTGCGATCAGGACGTCGTTCCGCGCCATGGCCCTGAACCCCCGTCCGATGCTGGCCTGGGGGCTGATCGTCACCGCGGGGCTGGTGCTCGGGTCGCTGCCATGCTTCGTCGGGCTTGTGGTCGTGCTGCCCGTACTCGGGCACGCCACCTGGCACCTGTATCGGAAGTTAGTGTCGGGCTGAGCCGGCGCCTGTCGCCAGCCTGACGTGAGGGCTGCCGGGCCCGATCCAGGCCGCGGTGACGCTGTCAGGGACTCTGTGTGGAATTGTGACGCCCTGGCCACCCGTCAATATGAAGCGGCGTGCATTGCCACCGTGTCAGGCAGCACTGCCGCTGGCGGCCCATATTGGCGGACGGACGTCATGGCGTGCGGATCGAGCTGCGGCACCTGCAACGCAAAGGGCGGCGGCCCATATCCAGGGTCGCCCGCAAGGTCCAGCCGTATGTCGCCGCGATACTGGTAGTTTGCGCCGGTCGCGAAATCCACCCCGATGCCAATTGCGCCGCCGACAACGAGATTGCCGAGCGTCATGAGGCTGAACGACGGCGACCGCGTCACGGCTGCCGTTTGGAACCCGGCCTTACCGCACGTCACCGTCAAGTCGTTCTTGCTTTTCTCCACGTGCAGGCTGCCCGGCGTTTGCGCGACGACGCCGAGGCGTGCGCCGGCGCGGTCCACCGCGCACGCCGCGCCCGGCGGCGACGTCGAGACCGCCACGTCCTCGCTGGTTCCGTTTATGATGGTCGCGCAAGCCGGCAGCAGCATGACCGGAAGCAGCAGCGCAGTCCTGAGCAGGGAATATCGGCGTATGTTCATGCCGCTTAGCTACCTGATCCACCGGTCCAGGCACGTCATGACAAGTAGACTTTTGAGATGAGGCCGTAACGTCCAGGGGCAGCATGGCAAACCGCACAGCCCTGCGGGCCTGTGCAGGCGCAGGACATCCGATGCGGCACCGCTTGACCTGGGAGGGAACGGCACGCCACACCCCGCCGCATGATCCCCCGCGTCGCCGTGTATTACGCCCCTGCCCTTTCGGACCCGCTCTGGCCTGCCGCCTGCGTCTGGCTGGGCCGCGACCCCGAGACCGCGGCCACCCTGCCGCAGCCCGGCGTGCCCGGCATCCACGCGGTCACGGCGGACGCCCGGCTGTATGGCTTCCACTGCACCCTGAAGCCGCCGATGCGCCTGCTGACCCACTACAACGCCTTCGTGGAGGACGCCGACGCGCTGGCTGCGGAGATGCCCGCCTTCGACTTGCCGCCGCTGCATGTCGCCGA
>DASWOJ010000340.1:0-23895 GCA_036398775.1 Acetobacteraceae bacterium | reverse complement strand
ACTGATTCCAAGCCCAAAAGCGGTTGCAGGCCACGAGCCTAGAAACCGGCCTATATGATCGGCCTACTGCTGCTACTTCTTTCCTGGCTCCGGACGCGGGGGAGGAGTTGTGCTTGCAGATGATCCGCCCTTTGCCGCTGTTTTCGTCGCTTTCGGCTTCTTAGCCTCACGATTCGACTTCTGTTCGCCCTTTGCCATGACCATTCCCCACTGAAGTTGGCTTAGCCTCTGCTGACGCCGGGCGGATTGCAAGAGCTTCTGTTGGGCAACCACAACTTGCAGGAAAAGTGCCCTGCATTCCCTTTAGACTTCGGCTCATGCATTAATGCCATGTCACGGCTCGTTGCCGCGCATGACTCGGCGGTCCCCGATTACCTATAGCAGCATGACGTTGGCCCGATCCAGGCGGCTGGATCGGGCCTCGCGAGTGACGACTGTCGCATTTCTTACAAAGCTCGACCTATTCCGCAAACCTTAGCGCGGATAGGGCTACATCACCGGCGCGTCAGGCAACTGCATCGGCCCAGTATCCGGGACTTCGCTTGGAAGACCCACATCGGGCCCCGGATCTTGGTTAGGGGGCATTTCCGGGCCGCCAGGCGGCAGATCACCTGGAACGTCTCCTGGCATCCCGCCCGGCAGGTTGCCGGGCAATCCCGGAGTCGGCGGCATCACAGGGTCTGGCATCTGTGCTTGCATGACACTCTCCTGGCCCAACGTGGACCTACGGGGACAACGGTCCTGCCACGCCTGGGTTCGCTTCCAGAGGTGCAAAATGCCGGCATTTTATGCGAAGGACCGGTGACCCCAGGCTGCGTCAACCTTCCGGTGGATAAGGAAGGGGGTGTTAGATGAAGCTGCTGCTCGTCAGGCTGGTTACGCCGACGAACGTCACCTTGGTATTGTCGGACAACGTGAGCGTGGTGCTCGATCCGACGCTTGCAGTGCTCAGCGCGCGGGTCACCTCGTTGGCGCCGTAGCCCTGCAGCGTCACGTGTTCTGCGCTGTTGAAGCTGGTGACGGTCACGTTGCCGGCGGCTCCGGCGACGATGGAGATCAAGTCTTGGCCAGGGCCGCCGTTCACCGTGCTATTGCCGCCGCCGACGACGAACACATCGGCGCCGTTGCCTCCCTGCAGCGATGCATTTCCGGCAAAGCCGTAGAAGATGTTGTTCGCGCTGCTGTTGGCGCCGGTGAGCGTTTCATTGCCGCTCCCGGCCACCAAGGTCGTGCTCGCAAAGCCGTTTGCCGACAGCACGTCGCCGCTGCCGCCGCCGAACAGGGTGCTGCCAACCGAGCCGGCGCCGCCCCTGAGCACGCTGTTGCCGCCGGTGCCCGCAAACACCAGGCCGCCGCCTGCGCCGAGCGTGATGGTGTCGCTGCCGGTGCCGGCGAACACGGTCGCACCGCCGGAACCGCCGACGAAGTTCAGGCTCTGCGATCCCGGCGCAAGGAAGGCGTTGCCCGTTCCGCCGGTGACCGAGATCGTGCCGGTGCCGTTGCCAAAGATGGTGTCGGTGGCGCCGGTCAGCGAAATGGTGTCATTGCCGGTGCCGCTGACGACGATGTTGGAGCCGGCGCCGGCGCTCACGGTATTGCTGCCGAACGCGAACACCACGTCGTTGCCAGTGCCGGTGGTGACGTTGTAGCCGCCCAGCACCGAAAGGATGTTGCTGCCGTTCCCGGTCACGACCGTGCCGCTGCCGCCATTGGTCAGCATCACGAGGTTGCCGTTGTCCGCCAGCACACGCTGGTTCGCGGCGCCGCCGCCAAACACGGTGTTCGCGCCGCCGCTGGCCAGGATCACGGTCGAGTTGCTGTTCGCAAGCGAGAACTGCTGGTTGGCCGTGCCCTGGATATAGACGCCGGTGCCGGTGGCGGGCACGGTGCCGGGAGACCCGACCGTGGTGGACGTCGCGCCGGGGGCACGCAGGGAATTGCTGATTTGAGTTGCCAGCGTTTGGCCGGCGGCCTCGTTCGCTCCAACGCTGAGCGTGACGATCACCTGACCATTCGCACCGGTGACTGTTGCCATCTGACCAAGCCCTTTTCGTGGAATGCTGCTGGAGGCTTAGCCGAAGCTCACATGTGCGGCAACGGGCGTCGAAACGCCGTGCTGCGTTCAGACTGTTAACGCAGAGTGTATGCGGCCACTAAACCGCAGCGCGGCCCGGCTAGTGCCTGGATCATGCGGATTGCTTGGCAAACCCGTCAGGCTCACGTCCCGAACCGATCCTGCCACTTGATTTAATTGATTATATTTCGAAAACAGCAGCACCCGGGCCAGCGCGCCGGACTTGGCAACGCGGCGCAATGTTCCTGCCGCCGGCGGCGCTGGCGCCCGACTTTTGAGCCGCACAAACCGTAGGAAAGGTTACGTTAAGATATGTTCAACTAGCTTGACCGCGTGTTAATAGGAAAACTAGCTTAGCGAGCTTCGGAACATACGGAGAACGCACGGCGATGGCAACCTATCCGGTACGCGTGGCCCTTCCTGAGCCAAGCCACTGCGCCAGACTCGTCAAGGGCTCGGGTCCCATACGCCGGGTCGTGCATGTCGTGCGCGGCCGCCCGGGACCCGATGACCGCCCTGCCTTGCCGTCCGGGCACCCGAATACCTGGGGCCTTATCACGGCAGGCACTTGCATCGAGGGGGTGCCCTATCCCTTCCCCGTTTTCGTCCGCTGATTGATCCAGCTCCGCTGACGGCCTGACGCCACCCGCCCTGTTTGGCCTGGGCGAGGGCCACAACTCCCTGATACGAGGATGCATCCCTTGAACACAGCCAGCCGCCAGGGCGTTTCGCGGGTTACGGCGGCCTATGCCGTCCAGGCCGGCCCGGTGCCCAACCCGCATACGCCCGACGGGTTGGAGACCACCCCGGCCTGGGTCTGCGCCATGCTGGAGGAAGCGGGCGCCACCCTGCTCGCCCTGCCCCAGACCGGCTACAGCACACGCCTTCGCAGCGGTGGCCTGGACTGGGTGCGCGACGCCGGCGCGGTGCTGGCGGCAGGCACCGGCCCGGCGCCGCTCCGCCCCGCAATCCCGTCCCCTGCGGCGATAGACCGCATGGACCGCGTCCTGAGGTGGATATCGCTGCTTCCTGACAACATGTTCGTTCTGCGCCGCGTCGCGGGCGCGCGGGCGCTGGTGCATCCGATGACTGGCCGTTACCTGTTTCCTTGGCGGCGCCTGGGCAAGGCCCTGGGCGCCGACCACAAGGCAGTGCAGCGCTGGCACAGCCAGGCCATGATAAGGATCAGCGCTGCGTTGAACGCACCAGGTCATGGCTGCGCCCACCTGGCCCGCCGTTGAGCCTGCCCGGGCCGCCCGACGCAGCCACGGCGCCTGAATGGTGAAACAGGCTGGAAAAAACAGAGCCAACGAAAGTTTTCGGAGTGCACGATCGCGTGACCTGCGTCACAGTCTTCCAGCCTCATCGCTGCCACGGTGTGCTTGCGCCTGGCTCCAGGGCGCGGGACGGAGGATCAAATGCTCTCTGTACGTCACGACGGGTTCAAGGCCGGGCAGACCCAGGCATCCCTGTCCCCGCCGACGCAACTGGCAGCGGCCCGGTTGGGACGGCAGGCTTCTGAGGCTGTTCGCGCCAGGCTGCTGCCGCCTGCGTCGGCTCAGACAGCGTCGGCGCTCATCATCGCCTTTCCAACTGCCGGGCGTTGCGCCATTCCCATGCCCGCCGGTGTGGCAGGCTGGCTGGAAAAGCCCGTGCGCAACGTCGCAGACGCATCGCACAGGTGGCATCCCGTCCCGTTTCAAGCCAAGCCGGCGGAGACGGCGACATGCTTCAGCATAAGCGACCGGATCGCTCTCCTGGAATGGAGCAGCCAAGGCAGCAGCGGCTATGCCCGGATAGTGTTGGAGGAAGGCGTGCCGGGCGCCACGCCGGACCGCAGCGCCTACGTCCTGCTTTACCGGCATCATGATCCGTTCGCGACGCTCGGGATAACCCGGCACGCCGGCCACATCCTGGTTTGGCGCGGCTCGGACGGCACGGGTTGCGGCATCTATGCCACCATGGCTGCAGCCCTTGCCGGACTGCCGCCTGCGCCCGAGGTCAGCTAACCGCCGCCGCTGGCCACGCCGGCTTTCGAAGGACCGGCGTTCAGCGGGCGACCACGCCGCCAGGGTTTGGGTGCCGCAGCCGTCCTGTCATGACGGCCGCTGCCATTGCGCATAGCGCGAAGGCCGCAGTCCAGCGCGTGTTCGGCATTCCCGACCCGCCCGCAAGCGCCAGGAACAGCAAGCTGACGACCAGGAGCGCACCCCGTGCCGGCCCGCCCCGGCGCGCCACCGCGAGGGAGAGCACGACGAAGGTCGCATACAACCCGATCGCCAGGGCTCGAAGCAGGTCCAGCGCCACGGCCGACAGGTCATCAACCATCTCAGCGACACGCCAACCCAGGACGTGGATGGTGTCCAGCACCCGGAAGAGGAACCGGTCCGGCCCCACCACGTAAACCAGTGCCGCCAGAAGCAACCCGATGCCCCAGGCAGCCAGTATCGGATCGCGTCGCATCAGCATGTCCCTCAAGCAGGTCGAATTCGCCCCGATATGGATGGCCTTGGTCCATGTTCCAAGCGTCCTGCTGCCGGGCGCCCCCTATCCCGGATGGCCTGCCCGTGCCTGCTGCGCTATGGCCCCACCATGAACGATGCATCCCAGTTTGATCCTGCTGCCCTTGGCTGGCGCCCGCTGCCCATCGGCGGCTTTCCGGCCCATGTCGGCCCGCTGTGGTATCGGAGCGACACGGGGCCGGACGCCGACCCCGGCGTGCCGCGCTATGCCATGCTGACTGATGCACGCCACCTGAATGTACATGGCATCGTCCATGGCGGCATGGTGATGACCTTCGCCGACACCGGGCTGGGCCTCACGGTCTTCGAGTCGGGGGGGCGGCGTCCCTGCGTTACCGTCCAGTTCGGCTGCCAGTTCCTGGATGCGGTCCAGGCCGGCGACTTCGTGGAACTGGATGCGGAGGTGCTGCGCCGCTCCAGCACGGTGGTGTTCATGCGCGGAACCATGCGTGTCGGCACCCGCGTCACCGGCGCGGTCGAGGGCGTTTGGAAGATGATCCGCCCGCGCTGACGTGACGGAGGGGTATGGCGCTGCTGAACGATGCCGCTGCCGTTTCCGCCGGGGGCACGGGCCGCCGAAAAATGCCGGCTCCGACGTTGGGTGCAGCCCGCGCCGACTCTGGCGGTTCGTGCCTCCAAGCTGACCAGGGCCATGCAGATCCGGTACCATATCCCACGCCTGCTCGGCAGTAGGAAGCAGGCAGGGTCGTCCCTGCTTTCCCCGGAGCCGCTGGATCGGTTTGCATCCATACTAGATGCAAACTGGTCCAGCATTTTGCGTGCGGGCAGTGACTTACAGATTCAGATCCGGTCGCTGCGCATCCGAGTGTGACCGCAGCCTATTCTCTAGCCCCGGTGGCCCGTCGCCGCCGCCTCCGCACGCGGTGCGCCGATGCCGCCGCCGAACCAAGCCGCCAGCGCGCCCAGCGCAAGCGCCACAAAGCCCAGGATGCCGGCGCTTGCCAGGCCCTTGCGGCTCGCCTCTGCGGCATCCTGCGCCTTTTGCTTCACGGTGTCGGCAGCTTGGCGGGCCTGGGTTTCCGCTTGCTGCAAGCGTGTGCGTGCCTCGTCCGGACTGACGTTTGCCGCCCGTGCCAGGCTGTCCACCGCCCGGTCCCGCGATGCGTCAGCCGCGGCCTTGTCGCCGCTGACCGATGCGCGGACGTAGGTCCCGATGTTGTCCTGAGCCGTTTGCGCGTCGTTCGGGTTCACCAGCCGGCGCACCTGCGCCTGCAGCGCGTCGCCGTCCGTATTTGCAGCGACGCCCGATACGGCGGACGCGGCGCCGCGTCCCGCCGCGCTCACGGTCCCGCCAAGCGCGCTCGCCGCGCCGCCCACCAGGCCGCCTGCCGCGGTGCTCAGCAGGTAGAACACCACGAGCGTAGAGACGCACCAGGACAGAAATCCGTGGAACCGCGCCGTGTTGCCGTCGGAGGTGCCGGACAGCCGCCCCGCTACCACGCCGCCGATCAGCGATGCGACGATGCCCGACACCACAACCCAGATTGCCGCCGTCATCCCCGCGGTGGATGCCGCGGGATTGGCGCCGGTGTTGACTGCATCCACAGAGGACGCACCCAAGCCGACGCCCAGGATGTTCAGCACGAGCTGCACCACCAGGGCCGCCACGACGCCGGCCAGGATCGCGCCCCAGCTTGCGCGGTTGCGCAGGTGCGTCCGGTGGTCGTCCGACGCAACGGCCGGCGCCGGCGACCGCACGGTTGCTGCGCCTGGCGCCGCGCCAGGGTAGGGAACGTTGACCGGGCTTGCTCCCGTTATTCCGGAGGTTCCAGGCGTCATACCCGTGTTGGGCGGAATGGACATCGCGATCCCCTGTTGCTGCTGCCGGTAGCGCCCCGGCGCAATGTTACGCCGTCCAACTCCCGCCCTGGAGGGTAGTTCCCGCCCGGTCAGGCCGCCACCTGGCGGGATCGCGGTCCGGCAACGCCCGCCAGCCCGGCAGCTCCCCGCCATCGCTGGAACCGGGCCACGTTCTGGGGCAAGCTGATTGAAGCACCCGGCTTCTTTGGCTGTGCTGAGAGCCGGTGCTACGGATCTACTACGGCGGAGTGCGGCGGCGGGCCTGCGAGGACCTCCTTATCCTGGGAACGAGTGCTTTCGTCCGCGGCCCGGTGCAAAACCGGGACACGATCCTGCGGCAAGGACTTGCCGCTCACACCTCGTTGGACAGTCCTGGCTCTGGCTCCTGGACACTGGCCTATGGGCACTGGCCAGTTGACATTGGAACGTGCTTCATGCCGCCAGCGCCTGGGTCCGCACGAGCCGGGCATACAGCCCGCCGGCGTCCAGCAGCTCGGCATGGGTGCCTTGCTCGACGACCTGACCCTCCGCCATCGCCACGACCAGGTCGGCGTCCCTGACGGTGCTGAGCCGGTGCGCCACCACGATGGTCGTGCGCCCGGCGCGCAGGCGGGCCAGGGCGGACTGCACCGCCGCCTCGCTCTCGGCATCCAGGGCGCTGGTCGCCTCGTCCAGCAGCAGGATGCGTGGGTTGCGCAGCAGCGCGCGGGCCAGGGCGATCCGCTGCCGCTGCCCGCCGGACAGCCGGCCGCCACCGGGGCCGACGCGGGTCAGGAAGCCGTCCGGCAGGTCGGCGACGAAGTCCGCGGCGGCGGCATGGGCGGCGGCCTCCACCTCGGCCTCGGTGGCGCCGGGCAGGCCCATGCGTATGTTGGCGGCCACCGTGTCGTCGAACAGCAGGGTGTCCTGCCCGACATAGGCGATGGCGTCGCGCAGGCTGCCCAGCGTGACGTCGCGCACGTCCGCGCCGTCCACCAGCACCCGGCCGGAGGTGGCGTCCTGCAGCCGGGGGATCATCGCCAGTGCCGTGCTCTTGCCGGCGCCGGACGGCCCGACCAGCGCCACCGTCAGGCCAGGCGCCGCGGTGAAGCTAAGCCCATGCAGCCCGGCGCGGCCGTCGGGGTAGATGAAGCCCACCTGCTCGAACCGCACTTGGCCGCGTCCGGGCGGCAGCGGCGGGGCGCCGGGTCGCTCGCGTATGGCGGGCGGCTCGTCCATTACGCCGAACACGCGGGACAGCCCGGCCAGACCCTCCTGCAACGCGGCGTTCAGTGAACCCAGCGCCCGCAACGGCTGCGACGCCATCAGCAGGGAGGCGACGAAGCCGGTGAAGGCACCGATGCCGCCGCCATCCCCCACCGCCGAGCGCCAGCCGGCGAAGCCGATCACCGCGGCGATGGCCGTGCCGCCCAGCACCTCCAGCAGCGGGTCAACCCGGGCGCGGCTGCGCGTCATGCGGAACAGGGCGCGATACAGGGTGGAGAACGCGGCGTCCGCCCGGGCGCCTTCCGCGGCCTCAAGCCGGTAGGCGCGTATGGTGCGGGCCTGGGCGAAGCTTTCGTACAGCAGCGCCGCGGTTTCCCCCACCCGTTCCTGCATTCCGCCCGAGGCCCGGCGTATCCGCTTGCCCAGGCGCTGGATCGGCAGCGCCGCCAGGGGATACAGCGCCGCGGCGATGGCGCTGAGCACCCAATCCAAATAGAGCATGGACACGACCAGCCCCAGCACGGTCACCGCGTCCTTGACGCCCTGGACGACGCGGGTCAGCGATTCCCGGATCAGCGCGGCGTCGGTGGTGAAGCGTGCGGCGAGCGTCGCCGGCGCTTCCCGCTCGACCTGCGCGAGGTCGGCGTGGGACAGGTGCCGGAACAAACGGACCTGCAGCTCGCGGATCACCAGCAGCACGACCCGCTGCACCATCACGTTCTGGCCATACTGCGCCGCCGCCTTGGCCGCGGTGACGGCGACGACCAGGATGGGGATCTGATACAGGATGCGCTGGTCCCTGACCTCGAACAGGGTGAAGGCGCGCTGGATCACCAGCGGATACAACGCCGTCAGCCCCGCCATGAGCAGGGTCAGCAGCGCGACCAGGCCGAGGCGCCCGCGGTGGTGGCGCACATGCTCCCGCCACAGGCGGCGCATCAGGGCGTTGGTGGAGTCCTTTGGAGTGGCGGCGAGGGCGTCCATGCAAGGGGCATGTATCAGGGGCGGGGGCGGGCTGCGAATCGTGGCCGCTCCGGTTGAGCTGCCCACCCCTGCAAGGTTGGCGTGGCGCTGCGCCGGCTGCAGGTGCCGCCGGACATGGCCTGGTGCCTCGGTTCACCAACCGGGGCTGAAATCTAAGCCGATCTTCAACATAATTATGGACGCTTTCGTACCATTGCGGCAGGTAGAACCCCGCCAATGCCTGGAACCACTGTTGCTGAGTTGCGAACGGGCCTACTTGGGCAACCAAATGCGGGTTTGCTGCTGATCGGGTCCTCGGCAGTCGAAGTTGCTCATTGACCTTCCGTTAGGAGTCGCCTGCATGCCGATGATCTCCAACAGTCCCATAGCCGGCTGCACCCGCCTTTGACCGTTGCAAGGGCCGGGTTCCTGCAGCGCGTCAGGGCCCATCCCGGGTTCATCCTGCCGCGGGACTTCACCCTTTTCCTGCGTGGCGCCCGTACGGACGCCGCCATCGCCCGTACCCGCGCCATTGCCGGCGCACGTGCCGCGTTCGAGGAGGCCTATACAAGGTCAAGCGATCCCTGGGCGTCCGCCGCGCCGCGCTATCGCTACCAGGCGCTCAAATACCAGCAGATTATGGCGCTGCTGCCGCCGCGGCGGTTCCAGCGGGTGCTCGATCTCGGGTGCGGCCTCGGCCTGCTGTCGCAGCACCTGGCCCGCCGCTCGGATGCGGTGCTGGGGCTGGACGTTGCGGCGGCAGCGGTCGGGCACGCGCGGGTGCGGGCGGCGGGCATCGCCAACCTCACGTTCGAGCAGGCGGACATCCTCGACCTGCCCGGCGGCCTGGACGGACGGTTCGACCTCGTGGTGGTGGCAGATACGCTCTATTACTTGTCCCCCCTGAGCGACGACGTGCTCAAGACGCTCAGCGTGCGGCTGGCCCGGCTGTTGGCGCCGGGCGGCCTGCTGGTTCTGGCAAACCACTTCTTCTTTGCCGCCGACCCGGATTCGCGGCTGACGCGCCGGATCCATGACGCGTTCACCTGGTCGCCGCACTTCTCGGCGACGGGTCACCACCGCCGGTCGTTTTTCTTGGCCACCCTGCTTGCACCCAGGGATGCCGGGCTGCTTGCGCTTCCTGCGACCTAGCCGGACGGATACGCGGCGGCTGCTGGCAGCGTTTGCGGCGGTTGGTGTCCTGGGATGCGCCGTTTGGCTGGTTGTGGGCCTGTGGGGAGACCTGGCGCGGGCGGGAGCCGGGGCCGTGCAGGCGCTTTGGACCGTGCCGGCGGCGGTGGCGATCCACCTCGTGCAACTGCTGCTGTCCGCCTTGGGCTGGCGTGTCCTGGTGGTGCGCTCCCCCATCGGCCTCGCGGGCTTCTTCCGGCTGCGGCTGATGCGCGAAGGACTGAACACGCTGCTGCCCCTGGCGCATGTGGGGGGAGAGGTCGTCGCGGCGCAGGTGATGGCGCGGGCTGGCATCCCGGCCTCAGTTGCGGCAGCGGGCATGGTGGTGGATGTCACCGTGGAAATCTGCGCGCAGCTTGCGTTCCTGGTGGCGGGCTGCGTCGTGCTGGCGGCGCTGGCGGGAACCGGGGAGGCATGGCTGTGGGGCAGCAGCCTCGGCCTGGCAGCGCTGGGCGCCGGCAGCCTGGCACTGGCGCAGCGCCTGGGCGGCCTGCGGCTGCTGGAGACGGTGGTGCGCGGCATCGGGCGGCGGTGGCCTGCGTTGGGACCGGCCCTGCTGCCGTCCGGCGGGCTGGATGGGCTGGAGGCGGAGGCGCTCGCCATCTATCGCCGGAGGGACCGCCTGGTCATGGCGTTCTGCTTGCAGGCGGCCGCCTGGGCGCTGGGGAGTGCCGAGACGTGGCTCGTGCTGCATGCCCTCGGGCTCGACGCCTCGGCCGGGCAGGCCTTCGTGGTCGAGAGCCTTGGGATGGCGGCGCGCAGCGCAGGGTTTGCGGTGCCGGGCGCGCTGGCCATCCAAGAGGGCGGTTTCGTGCTGGCCGCAGCCGCCGTGGGCCTGGCGGGAACGGCCGCCCTGTCGCTGTCCCTGGTCAAGCGGGTGCGGGAACTGGTGATCGGCCTGGCTGGGCTGGCCTGCTGGCGGCTGGCGCGCGCCGGGCCGGGCCGGGCGGCCACGGCAACGCCAGGGGGAGATGCCCCACTCTTGTGACGGGCTGGCGGCAACGTGGCCGGGGCCGTCCACCAGGCCGGGCCGCCAGCCCGCACCGGCTTTGGGTCAGTGCATCAGGTTGAACAGCCGTTTCCGCACCGCATCCTCCATCCGCTGCAGCCGGCGCCGCATTCGTACAGGCAACGGCTGCTCCCGGCGCCGGGCGTTGGACCGGTCGCCGGAATGCGAGCCGAAGTCGTCGCCCTGATCCACCGGAAACGGCCGGACCGCGTGCGGGACGATGCCGTTCTCCCAGTAGCGGTCCATGGTCTGGTCTATCGGCATGAAAATGCGCTTGCCGTAGGCCACCATGCGGGCCGCGCCCTCGCGCCGGATCAGGTAGGCGCCGACGCCCAGGACCTGCGTACGCAGCCGGTAGAACGTGCCGCCGTTCGGCAGCACCGCCACCAGGGTGCCGGTGAACTTGGGCGTCGCCGGCTGCGCCACCCGCCCCCGCTTGGTGTCCAGCCGGACGACCAGCCAGCCGGTGTAGGGGCACGCCAGCAGGTCCGCCACCACGGTGGGCAGATTGGGCTGGATGGACACGTCGTCCTCCAGGACCAGTGCGGTTTCGATACCCTCGCGCAGCATCCGCTTATAGATGCGGTAGTGGCTGAGGAAGCAGCCGATCTCCGAATCCTTCATCCCCACGCCATAGATGCGCAGCGCGCGGGCGTGGTCGTAGGCCGCACGGTCGGAGGCGGGCATCGCGCGGCCGTCCACCGCAGTCACGAACTCGGCTGACAGGCCGATGCGCCCGAGCACCTCCACCATGTGCTGCCGCCGGGCGGTGTCGCGCTCCATGTTGATGACGAAGACCGGGCAGGCCAGCGCCGAGGTTCCGGCTGGGGAGGTGCCGGCTGGAGAGGCAGAGGTCATACGGCGGCTGCGGCCCGGCCTGCCCTGCTCGCGGCCATGTCGTGCATCTCGCCGATCATGTCGGCGATGCCGCGGGTCAGCCGCCAGCCGGGGCAATGCGCCTGGAACCGGCGGGTGTCGCTGATCCACCAGATGTGGTCGCCGGCCCGGCTCTCCGGCTGGTAGCGGCGGTGCATTGGGCGGCCAGTCAGGCGTTCGGCGATGCCGATTGCCTCCAGCACGCTGCAATTGGCGGCGCGTCCGCCGCCCATGTTGAAGACCATACCGCTGCCCGGCGCCTCGAAGAAGTGCCAGAAGGCGTTGACCAGGTCCCAGGCGTGGATGTTGTCCCTGACCTGGCGGCCCTCATGGCCGATCACGGTGTAGTCCTGCCCGGTCACGGCGCACTTCACCAGGTAGGACAGGAAGCCGTGCAGCATCGCCCCGGCCTGGCCGCCGCCGGTGATGCAGCCGCAGCGGAAGCAGGCGGTCCTCATGCCGAAGTAGCGGCCGTATTCCTGCACCATCAGGTCGGCCGCGCACTTGGACACGCCGAACAGGCTGTGCATGCTGCCGTCGATGCTCATGGTCTCGTCAATGCCGGCGGACAGCGGATGCGCTTCCGGCAGCTCCCACCGGGTCTCGTGCCTGACGAAGGGCAGGCAGTTCGGCGTGTCGCCATAGACCTTGTTGGTGCTGCAGAACAGGAACACCGCGTCCGGGCAGTGCTTGCGCGTCGCCTCCAGCAGGCCGAGCGTCGCCTCCGCATTGATCGAGAAGTCCGTCCGCGGGTCGCTGGCGGCCCAGTCATGCGACGGCTGGGCCGCGGTGTGCACAACCAGGGCAATGCTGGCGCCGTGCCGGGCGAACAGCCGTTCGATGGTGGCGCCGTCCCTGATGTCGGCGTCGAGGTGGGTATAGCGGGGGAGGTCCTGCTGCAGTCCAGCCCAGGCCTGCCGGGTGCTCGCCCCGGCGCCGAACAGCGCGGCGCGGGTGTCGTTGTCCAAGCCGACCACGTCCAGTCCGCGGGCGTCCAGGAACCGTACCGCCTCACCGCCGACCAGGCCGCCGGCACCCGTTACGATGGCGACACTCATACGGCGGGCACGACTTGGATTGGCGCCGGGGCACGGGGCGTTCGACGGACGATGGAAGGCAGCTTGCGTGTCACGCTTCGGTCGTCCCTTGTGGCGTGGGCTGGGCGGCAACGGCGAATATCACGACCCCGTTGGCTGGCACAAACTGGTGAGTCCGTTGGCTGGCGCACGCCGGCCGGCATGCTGTTGGGCGTGGGGCGATGGGTCCGGCGGGATGGCCCGGTAAGCGCCAGGGGCTCGGACAGCGAGGCATGCCGGCCCGGTTGGGTTACGCCGTCAATCGTGGGGGGTGGCCTTATGCAGGCCGGCGCGGCTCAGTTAGCATGACGAAGCTCTGCACCCGGCGCCAGGACAGCATGGGTTTTCTGGAACTGCCGTCATGGCCAGTTCCAGGCCGTATGTGCCGGCCTGGCCAGGCCAGGCCGGCACACGTGGTCCCGCAAGTCCGTCAGGCGCGCCGGGGACGGCGCAGCAGTCCGAGGCCGCCCAGGCCGAATGCCAGCACCGCGGCCGACGCCGGTTCCGGCACGGCGGCGACCACAGGCTGGAACGCGAGGCTATTTTGTCCGGACACCCCGTTGGCAAAGACCGACCCGCTGCCACCCGGCGTGAATGCCTCGATGGCGCTGCTGTTGCGAATTGCTGCATACAGCGTGCCGGCGGCATCGAAGGCGAGGCCGATAGGACGATTCGCTCCGGTGCTGGCGAACACCGACATGGTGCCGCCCGGGGTGATCTCCTCGATAGTGCCGGTGCCCTGCGCAACATACAGGTTGCCTGCGGCGTCGAAAGCAAGGCCAAGCGGGGCGTTCAGGCCGCTGGCAAACACCGACATGGCGCCGCCCGGGGTGATCCGCTCAATGGTGCCGCCGCCCTGCGCCGCATACAGGTTGCCGCTGGGGTCGAACGCGATGAACTGCAGTCCGTTCAGGTTGCTGGCGAACACCGAGGCAGTGCCGCCGGGCGTGAACCGCTCGATGGTGCCGGTGCCGTAATTCGACGCATACAGGTTACCGGCGGCGTCGAACGCAAGACCGACCGGACTGCTCAGCCCGGTGGTGGCGAACACCGATGCGACGCCACCGGAGGTGAACCGCTCGATGGTGCTGCTGCCTTGGTTCGCCACGAACAGGTTGCCGGCTGCGTCGAAGGCGAGGCCGACGGGATTGCTCAATCCGGTGCTGGCGAACACCGACACGACGCCGGCCGGCGTGATCCGCTCGATGGTGTTGCCGCTGCCGTTGGAGACATACAGGTCGCCCGGCGTGGCATGCGCGGTAGCCGCGATGCCCAGGGACAGAAGAGCGGCGAGCGTAGCCGCGAGGACATGGTTTGCGCGCTTGAGCATGGGGGCGATCCTTGGGGCCGGACAGCGCTGGCCTTTATGGTGTTTCCCGTCCTGGTATTAGGAACGGGGGGGCATCTCCACGGCGCGGGCGGTGTTGACCGGGGGCGGCAGTCCTGCCGACCCAGAGCGACACGTGCGCGCCGAACTGATTGCGAAACAATTAATGATTTCTGAAGGCTTTGTCCCTATTATTGAGATGATTAAGTGTTAATAATTGTTGGCAACAGACCGCCGGTAGTCTGGGGTCATGATTGCTGAATCCCCTCTGGGATGCCTCTGCCGCCCTGCCTGGAAGCCGCACGCCACCAACGCCAACCCGGGTAGCGCGGGTGCCGGGCGGGGCGATGCGCCATCGCATGCCTGCCGGCGGCCGCACCCTTCTCAATCACCAGGTGCGAGCGAGGGGCAAGCCTGCCCGAGTCCCGCCGTGCCGGTGAGCCTGCCCGTCAAGTAAAAGGGCGGCAGCCGTGCGTTCGGCGCTCAACTTCAACAGCATCGTCCCGGCGGGTTCCGGGGCGCTCAGCGCCGTGGGGTTCGACATGGCGCGCGATTTGCGGCAGTGACCGGCGGCAACGAGGACCCTGAGGCCCGGTGATCCGCCACCTGAAAACCCTGACCCTCGGCCTGGTGCTGCTGATGCCCTGGTTCCTGCTCCATGCGCGGGCTGGGGCGGAGGCCGGCATAGATCTGGTCGGCGCCTGCTTCCTGGCACGCTGCGCCGCGGCGCGCAGCTGGGGCTGGCTCCGGCAGGATTGGGTCGTGATCTCCCTGGCGTGGTGGGGCTGGCTTGTTGCCTGCACGGCCTGGAACCTTTCGCTGCCGGGCCAGGATGGGGCGGCGTTGCTGCAAGCCGTGCTCGTGCTGCGGTTCCTGCTGTTCGTCGCGGCGCTGGAGCACTGGACACTGGCGGATAGGTCGGCCCGGCGGTGGTTGTTCATAAGCTTGGTGGCGTCAACGCTTTACGTCGCGGCACAGACCCTGTTGCAGTTTGCGACCGGCCACAACCTGTATGGGGTGCCGCGGTCGGAGGACGGGGAGCTGACGGGTCCGTTCAGCAAGCCACGGGCCGCGCCCAGCTTCGTGCGGATGCTGTTCCCGGCCCTGCTGCCCCGGGCGGATGCGCTGCTGGCGCGGCCGGGCTGGCTGCCTCGCCTGGGGGGTGCGGCGCTGTTTGCCGGGGGCATCGCGGTGGTGGTGCTGATCGGCCAGCGTATGCCGGTGCTGCTGGCGGCACTTGGCCTGCTGGCGACCGCGCTGCTGCTGCCCCGGCTACGCGGCCCGGCGGCGGTGGCGATCGTCGCCGGCGGCGCGCTGATTGCCGCGTCCGCGGTGGTGTCGCCGCCCGTGTTCTACCGGCTGGTGACGAAGTTCTCCCGGCAGGTCGGCGATTTCGCCGATAGCCCCTATGGCCAGATCGCCGAGCGCGCCGTCGCCATCGCGGAGCAGCATCCCCTGACCGGCCGGGGCTATGACGGCTTCCGCACGGGCTGTGCGCAGCCCATCTATTTCCAGGGCTGGCACCGACCCGGAGCCGCTGCCACGGACGACGGCGGCGGCGCGGCGGTCTGCGTGACGCATCCGCACAACCATTATCTGCAGGCGCTGACGGACGCCGGCCTGCCGGGGCTGCTGCTGTTCTGCGCCCTGGTGGGGGTATGGATGTGGCGGCTTGGCCGGGGGCTGCTGCGTGCGCCGGACCCGCTGCGCGTCGGGCTGTTCATTGCGGCGCTGCTGCAGGAGTGGCCGGTCGCGTCCACCAGCCCGCTGATCTCGCTGCCGATCGGCGGCTGGTTCTTCCTCCTGCTGGGCTTTGGGCTGGCGGAGGCAAGGTCCGCCGCCGCGGCGCCCCGGTCCGTCCTAGCCCACGATGTCGCGGACCGCCTGCATGACCCGCTCCACGGCTAGGTCGTTCAGGTCGGGGGTTTGCAGGACGGACACCCACTCGCCGTTGGGGCCGCGGGGCGCCGCCTGCTCCGGCACGCCGGCCGCCGAGAACAGCACGAGGGTGGGCGCCCCGGCCGAGGCCGCGACGTGGACCGGGCCGGTGTCGTTGCCCAGCACCAGCGCGGCGCCGGAGGCGAGCGCCGCGATGTCCTCGATGGAGGTCCGCCCGGTCAGGTTCACCGCGGCGGGACAGGCGGCCAGGATCGTCCTGGCCATCGGTGCCTCGATCCCACCGCCGATGACGACCGGCAGCAGCCCGAGGACCAGCAGGCGTTGCGCCATCTCGGCATAGCGCTCCGCCGGCCAGCGCTTGACGCTGCCCAGGCCGGCGCCACCCGGCATCAGCAGCGCGTAGGGCGCCGGCAGCCCATGCCGGTGGCCGCGGGCGGTCAGCCAGCCTCGCTCGGGTGGGTGCCACCGGGTGATGCCGGCGGCCTGCAACTGTTCGCGCTGCCGCTCAATGGTGTGCATGGCGTCGCGGTGCGGGTTAGCGTGCGGGTGCGAGGCGCCGGGTGCGATGCCGGACCAGGGCGGCCGCCCGGCCAGCCGGAAGTATCGGCTGGAGCGCCGGGAGGTCTGCAGGTCGTAAACGAAGTCGAAGCCGCGGATTGCCGCCACGGTTCGGCGCGTCGCCGGCAGGTTCCACCACGGGGCGCGCGGGTCCACCCGGACTTCGTCGAACCAGGGCGAGGCCTCCGCCAGCGCGCGGAACGGTGCCGTCGTCAGCAGGGTGACATGGCTGGCGCGGTGATGCGCCCGGATCGCTGCGAAGGCGTGGAAGGCGTGCACGAAATCGCCGAGCGCGCCGAGCTTGATCACGAGGATGCGCTGCGCGGCTGCGCCCGTACGGGAACCCGGCATCAGCGCTGCCGGACGCGCGCTGTCCCTGGGGGGATCAGAGGGATACGGTCGGGCTTCGATGGCATCCAACACCTTACCTGAGTCCGGGCAGTCCGGGTCATCTGAGCCTGGGCCATCTGGGCCTGGGCCATCTGGGTCCGGGTCATCTGAATTTGGGGAGTCCGGGTTCCAAGGCTCTGCATTCCCGGGATTTGCTGGGCATGTCACGATCGTCCTGCCCCATCGCGAAGCATTCGGGCCGCAAAACGCGGGCGCCGTGGCGATGGTGGTGCGCCGGCTGGCAGCCGGCCCGTCACGGTATAAGCCGCTTGTGATCGGTCCGCCATTCGGCGGCCCCGCCTTCTCCGGCATCCCCTTCCTGCCGGCCCGGCGCCTGCCTTGGCTGCCGCTGACGCCGACCCTGCGCTATGCGGCTGACGTGGCGCGGGTGCTGGCGCCGCTGCCGGCGGGGCTGATCGAGGTCCACAACAAGCCGGACGTGGCGTTGTGGCTGGCCCGGCTGTTCCCGCGCCGGCGCGTCCTGCTGGTCCTGCACAACGATCCCCGGACCATGCGGGGCGCCCGGTCGCCACGGGCGCGCCGGGTCTTGCTGGACCGCTTGGCCGGGGTCGCCACGGTGTCGGATTTCGTGCGCCGCGCCTTGTTGGAGGGCCTGGCACCGCCACCGCGGCGGGCGCCGGTGGTGGTCCACAATGCGCTCGATCCCGCCGAGGTGCCGGCGCCGGTGCCGCCGGCTGGGCGTGACCCGGTGATCCTGTTCGCGGGCCGGGTGGTGCCGGACAAGGGTCCCGACCTGTTCATCGCCGCGTGCGCGAAGGCGATGCCGCATCTGCCGGGCTGGCGGGCGGAGATGATCGGCGCCGACGGCTTCTCGGCCGCCGCGCCGGATTCGGAGTTCATCCGTGGCCTGCGGCCGGCGGCGGCGGCGGCGGGCGTGGTGCTGCACGGCGCCCTGCCGCATGCGGAGGTGCTGCGCGCCATGTCGCGCGCCGCCATCGTCGTCGTGCCCAGCCGCTGGCAGGAGCCGTTTGGCCTGACGGCGCTGGAGGGGATGGCGTGCGGCGCCGCCCTGGTGTGCTCCGGCCGGGGCGGCTTGGCGGAGGTGGTGGGGGATGCGGGCCTGCTGACCGACCCGGAGGATGCGGACGCGTTTGCACGGGCGTTGCTGGACTTGGCGGGGGATGCCGGGCTGCGTGCCGCCCTGTCGGCGGCGGGCGTGGAGCGTGCCCGCAGCCGGTTTTCCCTGGCGGGCGCGGTTACGCGGATGGATGGATTGCGGGACCAGGCATCCCGCTTGTGACGGGGGCGAGCCAGTTCGTCCTCCAACCAGCAGGGAGGCCGCGCCGGTCAGGGCACTGGTTGGCGGTCGTAGAACAACACCTGCAATCCCGGCAGAGCCTGCACGAGCAAGTCAAAGTCGGCGTCTTCCGTGATGACCGTAAGCCCGGCCCCATGTGCCAGGATGGCGATCAGGGCGTCGCTGATCAGCTCGACCCGGTCGAAGGCAGTCGCGATCTTGCGCCCTCCGCCCGCGGCTGCTCGGGCGGCTTGGCCTGCCAATGCTCCTGCGGCCAGCCAATCGGAGTTGCCTGGGACGATCACCTTTGCAAGGTCAATGCGCGACAGCAGCCCGGCATAGGCAGCAAGCACGCGGGCGGTGCCGGGATGGCCGGGGTCCAAGCGACCCTGCACCCAGGACAGCTCGGCCTGCGTCGGCGCTCCCACGAAGGCCCGTGGCAGGGCATGGAGCAACTGGCGCAATACCGGCGGGCCGCGTCCTGCCAGGGCGTTGATGAACACGTTGGTGTCCAGCAGCACGGGTCCGCCCGGCACCACGGCGCCCAGCTTGGGCAACGCAGCCCGGTCGCGGATGGTCACGTCCGGCCGCTTACAGGTCGAGTTGCTCCATCAGCTCCGGTGACGTGTCGGCCAGGATGCCCCAGTTCCGAGCGAGCCAGGGACCCAGCTCGTCCTCGGTGGCAAGCGATGCGAGCGCTGCGGTGATCACGGCGGCGGGCGAGGTGGCGCCGATCCGCCGGGCCGCCGCCTCGAACAGGGCCGGAGGAACCTTGGCATTGAAGTGCCTGGTCTTGGGTCCGGTCAGCAGGCCCATGCCCTCCGCAATGCGGAGCGTGGCTGTGTCATGCCCCTCGTTGCCCTTGGCTGGAGTTGGGCGCTGTCGTTGACGGGGCGGCTTGGTAGTGTTCGGAACAGCCATACGTCAAGGCTTTCGGTATTACTGATTAGCTTGAAACGTAACACTCAGCAGGCGGGTTTGCGAAACGTGCAGGTCTTGCGGGCCTTTTGCGCGCCGCAAGGTCACCGCTCCAGCCCTACGAGCACTCGCCGAGGCGCTCGCACGGATAGATCAGGACGGCATAGCCGCCCGTGCCGCCAACTGCGCCCTGCAAGCCGCGGCGTTCGCCACGCATCCCCCAGCCAACCACCAGTCCCGCACCGCCGCCAGCAGCGTCCCCACCGCAGGCCCGGCCGGCACGCCGAGCGCCAGCGCGTCCCGCCCTGCCAGCGGGAACCGCGGCCGCGGCAGCGCCGCCAAGCGATCCTGCACGGCCGCCCAACCGTCTCCGCCAACGTCCGCCTGGGCCAGCCACCCCCGCGCCGGCAATGCTGCCGGCGGAGCGTCCGCCAGCAAGCGGCGCAGCGCGTCGTCGTCCATCCCTGGCGCCGGCGCCGGGCCGTGCAGCGCCAACAGCCGGTCACGCTCGCTGGTGGACATCCGCAGCGCCTCCGCCAGCGGCGCCCCGGCGGCCGGGCACAGCGCGGCCAGGCGCAGCAGCGGCTCCGGCGGCGCGCCGGCGGCCACCAGGCGGTCCAGCCGGCCCGGGTCCAGCGGCGGCGGCAGCAACGCCGGCAGCACGCCCAATTCCATCATCAGCGCCACCGCTTCGCGCGGGTCGGGGGTGGCCAGGATGCGCTTCAACTCGCTCCACACCCGCTCGGGCGACAGCCGGGCCAGGCCGGGGACGCCGCCGCGCAGGGCGGTCAGCGCCTCGGCATCCGGCGGCCCCTCGCCGTAGCGCGCATGGAACCGGAAGAACCGCAGCACCCGCAAGTAGTCCTCGGCGATCCGTGCCGCCGCGTTGCCGACGAAGCGGACCCGGCCGGCCCGCAGGTCCTCTGCGCCGCCGAAGTAGTCCCACACCGCCCCGTCCCGTCCCATGGACATGGCGTTGATGGTGAAGTCCCGACGCGCCGCGTCCTCCCGCCAGTCCGCCGTCCAGGCGACGGTGGCGTGGCGGCCGTCCGTGCTCTCGTCCCGGCGCAGGGTGGTGACCTCATAGCCGCGCCCGCTGCTGACGGCGGTGACGGTGCCGTGCTGCAACCCGGTCGGGACGGCCTTGAGCCGGGCGGCTTGCAGGGCGCGCATCACGGCTTCCGGCGGCTCCGGCGTTGCCAGGTCCACGTCGTTTACGGGCCGGCCTGCGATGGCGTCCCGCACGCAGCCGCCTACCAGCCGCACGCCCGGCAGGGCCGCCATGACCGCAAGCAGTGCCGGGTCGCTGGCCCAGTCGGGCGGCGGGATGTGGAAGGAGGGCTGCACCGGCTCCCTCTCCCTTACGGGAGAGGGTTGGGGTGAGGGGGGCTGGGTTGCGGAATAGGGTGCCGAGCTTCCCATCGGCACGCATCCGTGCGTCGGCCGGGAGTGTGCCCCAAGACCCCCTCACCCCAACCCTCTCCCGGAGGAAGATGGAGCAGGGCCGTCCTACTCGTCATGGCCCGGCACGACCTGGCCATTCTGGAACGTCGCCGGCACATATCGCGACCTCGGTGCTCCACGTTCCGATACTGCGAACCACGCCAACCCGGCGCCGCACAGCAACAGCCCCGCGAGGATGCCCGTCAGCACCGCCGGGGGCGGCCCAGGCTGCCCACGGGTGGCCGCCACGCGCCACAGCGCATAGGCGCCCAACGGCGCAAAGAACAACGCCAACTCCGCGAACCGCACCCTTACGTCCCCTGTGCCCGCAGCCGTTGCGCCAAGTGGACCAGGATCGCCGCCGTGGCGCCCCAAACGTAGTGCTCCGGATGCGGCCAGACCCAGAACTCCCGCTGCCGCCCGCGCCACTCCCTACGGCGGCGCTGCGGTGCGGCGGGGTCCAGCAGGGTGGACAGCGGCAGGGTGAAGATCGCTGCGACCTCGTCCTCGCATGGCGACAACGCCAGTCCGGACGGCAGAAGCCCCAGGACCGGGGTGATCCGGTAGGCCGTGCCGGTCACGTAGTCCGGCAACCGCCCGGCCAACTCCACCTGCCCCGGCTCCAGCCCGATTTCCTCGTGTGCCTCCCGCAGGGCCGTCGCTTCTGCCGACGCGTCGTCCGGCTCCGTACGTCCACCGGGAAAGGCGACCTGTCCCGCATGGTCCCTCAAATGCGGCGTCCGCAGCGTCAGCAACACGCCTGCCCCATCGCCGTGCATCAGCGGCACCAATACAGCAGCCGGAGTCAGGGGCCGGTCAACCAAGTCCATCGCATCGTCGGACGTAGCAGGGGCGGCAAAAATCTCGTCATCCCGCGGACGCGCATCGGATGCGCCCTGCAGCCGCAGGCGCAGCGCGGTCAGGTCCATGCGTTGCTGGTCTCAGTCGGCGTCGAGGCCGACCGGCAGGTCGCCCAGGGAGAAGAAGCGCCCCTGGCTCCAAACGCCCAGCACGTCACGCCCGCCAACCATGCCGGGCACGGCGAGCGCCACCAGCTCGTAATAAACCGCCCTGCAAATGCGCGCCTCCAGGGGCTGCCCGTCCGCACGCACAAGGATATAGGGAATGGGTTCACAGGTCAGGCAGTCATGCTTGACCCGGATGGGATGGTCCGGCCCTGCTGTCACCACCTGGTCCACGTTGGTGCGGAAGGACAGCACCTGCTGCGGGCCATCCCCGGTCCAATCCAGCTCCACGGCGGTCCAGGGTGTATCCTCAACCTCGATGCGCCCACGCTCAGCCGGGGTTTCCAGCCAGTAATCGCCAGCGGCGTCCCGGCGCAGCACGCTGCTGAACAGGCAGACCAATTCCTTCCGGCCAATCGGGCTGCCGCGATACAGCCAGACGCCGTCCCGCTTGATGACGAAGGGGAGATCCCCGCATTCCACCCGTGCACGGCGCGCGTGGGAGGACCCGCCGCGCGTCGTAAGGGTGGAGGACGCAGAGGGACAGGCCAAGGCCGCAGCCCGGCTCATCGGTAGTTCAGGTATGGCATGGTGCCCCGCGGGCATGGCATCGTTCACGTCTGCGTCTCCGGGCAACGCCGTGCTTCCGTTCCCGCTATTGATATAGGTAGCCTCCCCCGCTTGATGAAAGCCCCCGCCGGGCGCAGATCGTTGAAGCAGACAGAACAGGGGCGCCGCCGTTGTCAGACTCCATCACCGACCCGAGCCGGCTTCTCGACGAGGTAGAGGCCCTCGGCCACCGCGCCACTGCCGCCCGGGCCGAGATCGGCCGGGTCATCTTCGGTCAGGAGGACGTCGTTGAGCAGGTGCTGGTGACCATCCTGTCCGGCGGCCACTGCCTGCTGGTCGGCGTGCCCGGCCTCGGCAAGACCCTGCTGGTGGATACGCTGGGCACCGTGCTGGGCCTGGCTCCCAAGCGCATCCAGTTCACCCCGGACCTGATGCCTGCCGACATCACGGGCTCGGAGGTGCTGGACGAAGGCGAGGACCGCCGCCGCTCCTTCCGCTTCGTGCCTGGCCCGGTGTTCTGCCAGTTGCTGATGGCCGACGAGATCAACCGCGCCAGCCCGCGCACCCAATCCGCCCTGCTGCAAGCCATGCAGGAAGGCCGGGTCGCGGTCAGCGGCGCCGACCATCCCCTGCCCAAGCCGTTCCACGTACTGGCGACGCAGAACCCCATCGAGCAGGAGGGCACCTATCCCCTGCCGGAAGCGCAGTTGGACCGCTTCCTGCTGCAGGTGGACGTGGGCTACCCGTCCGAGGACGCTGAGCGAGCGATGCTGCTGGCCACCACCGGCACCGGCAGCGCCCGTGCCCGCCCGGTGCTGACGGCGGCGGAACTGATATCGGCGCAGGCGCTGATCCGCCGGGTTCCCGTCGGCGAAACAGTGGTGGATGCGATCCTGAAGCTGGTCCGCGGCGGACGCCCGGAAACCGCCGGCCAAGACTCGGTGCGCCGTCACGTCGCCTGGGGTCCTGGCCCGCGTGCCGCGCAGTCCCTGATGCTGGCCTGCCGCGCCCGCGCCCTGCTGGACGGCCGCTTGTCCCCCAGCATGGACGACGTGGCCGCGCTGGCGCAGCCGGTGCTGCGGCACCGCATGGCGCTGAACTTTTCTGCGCGTGCTGAGGGCGTTGGGCTGTCGGAGGTCATCACCGGTCTGGTCGGCGCCGTTGTCTGACCGATTGAGGGCTGTGCTGCCGGCGATGCAGGCCCGCCGGGCGGAGGCGCTGGGCGCGCGCCTGCCGCCCCTGCTGGTCGCGGCACAGCGTGTGGCGGCCACGGTGGCGCAGGGCGTGCACGGCCGGCGCCGGGTCGGGCAGGGAGACAGCTTCTGGCAATACCGCCCCTTCCTGCAGGGGGACGGATTGTCGCGCGTGGACTGGCGCGCCAGCGGCAAGTCGGACCGTCACTTCGTGCGGGAAACCGAATGGGAAGCCGCGCAGACCGTGTTCCTGTGGCGCGACGCCAACCCGACGATGGCCTGGCGCAGCGGTGCCGCCGTGCCCGAAAAGCGCGAGCGGGCCGAGCTGCTGCTGCTTGCCTTGTCTGCGTTGCTGCTGCGCGGCGGCGAGCGTGTACGTCTGCTCGGTGGAGGGCCTCGGCCTCGTGGGGGACGGGCGGCGTTGGAGGGCATCGCCGAGGCAATGGCCGACCTGCCACCGGATGGCGGCGTGCCGCCAGTTCCAGCCGTGCCGCGCCACGCCCGGGTCGTGTTGATCGGGGACTTCCTGGCGCCCATCGCCGAGCTTCGCAGCGCGGTCGGCGCCCTGGCGGCGGTGCCCACCACGGGCCACCTTCTACAGGTGCTGGACCCCGCGGAGACCTTGTTGCCCTATAA
>DASWOJ010000339.1:0-41299 GCA_036398775.1 Acetobacteraceae bacterium | reverse complement strand
CAGCGTCTTTAATGCGCTGCTCAGCAACGCCTTGCGGCCCGTAAGCTCCTCGCGGTCAGCCAACTCGACTTCCTGGCTGGCGCTTTCGTCCACCAGCCAATCCTGCCACTCGCCCTCGCTGTCAGCGCGGACCGGTGCATTCAGGCTGTTGTCGGGGGCAGCCAAGCGACGGTTCATGCTGACCACGTCCTGCTCGGGCACGGCCAACATGCGGGCGATCTTCGCCACTTGATCCGGCTTCAGGTCGCCGTCCTCGATGGCCTGCATCTGGCCCTTCAGACGCCGCAGGTTGAAGAACAGCTTCTTCTGCGCGGCCGTAGTTCCCATCTTCACCAGCGACCAGCTATGCAGGATGTATTCCTGGATCGCGGCTCTGATCCACCACATGGCATAGGTTGCCAACCGGAAGCCACGATCGGGGTCGAAACGCTTGACGGCCTGCATCATGCCGACATTGCCTTCGCTGATCAGCTCACCGACCGGCAGGCCGTATCCGCGATAGCCCATGGCGATCTTTGCAACCAGGCGCAAATGGGAGGTGACGAGCTTATGCGCCGCATCCATATCCTCGTTGTCCCGCCACTGGCGCGACAGTGCCAACTCCTCCTCTGGAGCGAGCATCGGAAACTTGCGGATCTCTTGAAGGTAGCGGGAGAGGTTGCCCTCGGGGGCAACGTTGATAATAGCAGCAGCCATGGATTCGGCCTCACTCGTCTGTGACGATCTGTAACCCTATACGGCGATACAGGCAGGTCAGTTGCGACGGAACAAGAAGCAAGCGCGACGGAAGCTATCACGTCCCGGCGACCACCCCGAAGCGGCGGAACGCTGGACAAGCTCTGACGCAACACGCCCGTTGCGCCAATCACACATTCATACAGGACCGGTCAGGTCCTGTCAAAAAGAATGAGGCGCCGTGTTCTCTATCCGTCCAGCGTTGCGACGAGGGCTGCCATGTCTTCCGGCATGGGCCGTTCGAACGACAGGACGGCGCCGGTACGCGGGTGCGCGAAGCCGAGCCTGGCCGCGTGCAGCGCCTGGCGCGGGAAGTCCAGCAACGCCGCACGTAACGGTGGAGCCAGCGCCTTGGCTGCCGCGGGGACTCGGCGGAGATAGACGGGGTCGCCGACCAGCGGGTGGCCGATGCTCGCCATGTGCACCCTGATCTGGTGCGTGCGCCCGGTCGCCAGCACGCATTCCACCAGGGCCGCCGCGGTGGCCCAGCTTCGCAGGGTCCGGTATCGCGTCAGCGCCGCCTTGCCGCCGCGCGCGACCAGCGCCATGCGCTTGCGGTCGCGCGGGTCGCGGCCGATGGCGCCCTCGACTTCACCGGCCACGGCAGCCGGAACGCCCCACACCAGTCCGAGGTAGGCGCGGTCCAGGTCGCGCGCTGCAAAGGCGGCGGACAGGCGGGCCAGTGCTTCCTCCGTCTTGGCGACGACCATGACGCCGCTGGTGTCCTTGTCCAGGCGGTGGACGATGCCGGGCCGCCGCTCGCCGCCGATCCCGGGCAGGCTGTCGCCGCAATGCGCCAGCAGGGCGTTCACGAGCGTGCCGTCCTCGTTGCCCGGGGCGGGATGCACCACCAGTCCTGCCGGCTTGTCGAGCACGAGGAGGTCGCCGTCCTCATATAGGATTGGGAACGGGATGCTTTGGGCCTGCGGGGATGCAGGGACCAGGGCAGGGCGTGCCACGGTGAAGGTGGCGCCGGGAAGCACGGCCTCCGCCGGGTTACGCAGGGCGGCACCGTTGCGCAACACGGCGCCGCCCTGCATCAAGGCCTTGACGCGGGTGCGCGACAGGGTGCCGATGGCATCTGCCAGGAACCGGTCGGTGCGCTGCCCGGCGGCGTCCGGCCCTGCCACGACCTCGATCCGGTCCGGCACCGTGCCGGGCATGACGTGAACCGCGCTGGCGTCAGACATGAAGGAGGGCAGAGGTGCGTGCGTTGAAGGTTGCGGTCGTGCTCATGGGCGTCCTGATCGTGGGCGGGGTCATCACGCTGTTTACGGTGCTGGCGCAACGCATGTCGTCCGGCGGCGGGCCGATTGCGAGTGCCGTGCTGGACGAACCCGCCGGTACTCGCATCGCCGGTGCCTCCGCCGCGCCGGACCGCCTGGTTGTCCAGTTGCAGGGCGGCGGGCCGGATCGGGTCGTGGTGCTGGATACCAAGACGGGCCGGGTGCTGGGCCAGGTCGGGCTGGCGCGCTGATGGCGCACAAGAAGCCGGACCTGCCCACCAAGGTTTGCGCCGCGTGCGGACGGCCGTTCGCCTGGCGCAAGAAATGGGCGAAGACGTGGGACGAGGTGCGATTCTGCTCGGACGCGTGCCGGACCGGCAAGCGGGAGGCTGCCCGGCGGGCGCAGGGCAGGGAGGGTTGATCTGCGTGCGGCGCTGTCCTAGATAACCCGCCTGGCTACGTCCTGTTCGTCTAGAGGCCTAGGACACCGCCCTCTCACGGCGGTAACAGGGGTTCGAATCCCCTACGGGACGCCATTCCTCGCGCAATCAACCCGGTGCATCGTTCCCCGCATCAAGCGTGATCGAACGCCGCCGATTTCACCAGCACGAACACGCCCCGGCCAGCCCCCAATCCCAGCGTCTCCACCGAGTCCCGCGTCAGCCGTGCCAGCACCGCCGTCGGCCCGATCTGCAAGGTCACAAACACCTCGTGCAGCCCAGCCGGGCCGATGCTGGCCACCACGGCCGGCAGAACGTTATGGCTGCTAATCCCGTTCGGCTGACGCAGCGCCACCGATACATCGCGTGCGCGCAGCCGCAGCCGTAAATGGGAGCCTGCCGGCTCCGCCCGCAACGGCACTACGAGCATCCCACCCAGGAACCGCAGCCGCGTCAGGCCCCGCGCGGAGTCATGCCCATCCACGATGCAATCCAGCACGGCGCCGGCATCCCGCCGTCCGCTGAGCAGCGGCAGGTCGGTCCGGGCCGCTAGGTCCGCGACCGGACCCGCAGCCAGCACGCGCCCGGCCTCCATCAGCACCAGCGTGTCCGCCAGCCGGTCCACCTCCGCCAAGTCATGCGTCACATACAGGATCGGCAGCCCGGCGGCGTCGCGCAGGCGCTCCAGGAACGGCAGGATCTCGGCCTTGCGCGGGCCGTCCAGCGCCGCCAGCGGCTCGTCCATCAGCAGCAGGCGCGGGCGAGACAGCAGGGCGCGGCCCAGCGCCACTCGCTGCCGCTCTCCGCCGGACAGCGCACGGGGACGCCGGGGCAGCAGCGGCGCGATGTCCAGCAAGGCCACGACTTCGGCGAAATCCGGCCCGGCGGCATCATGCGGTGCCCGCCGCGCGCCGTAGCGCAGGTTCGACTCGACGCTCAGATGCGGCAGCAGGCGCGCGTCCTGGAACACGACGCCGCAGCGCCGCCGTTCCGCGGGGACGATCACGCCGGAGGCTGTGTCCAGCAGTACCGCTCCATCCAGCGCCACGCGCCCCGCGGCCGGGCGCAGCAGCCCGGCGACGACCGACAGCACCGTGCTCTTGCCGGAGCCGCTCGGCCCGAACAGCGCGGTGACGCCCGCTGGCGCCGTGAACGCCGCGTCTAAGGTGAAGCCCGGAAAGCCATGCCGTACTGCGACGTCCAGCATCAAGGCGGAGGTGCCGGCCCCGCAGCCGCCGCACTGGCGGGCCAGAGGGGCGCGGGCCGCCGATTGCCGGTATAAGCGATGCCGGAGACAGCGCGGCTGCGAAGCCTTCGCCGCCGGACACCCCCCTCGCGGCATGGATGGCCGCTGGCCAGGCTGACGGTTGCCCCGGCATGGCGCTGGCAAAGGTGCAGACGGGGCAGGGACGGTCCTAGGCTGCCGCCATGCCGCAGGACGTGGCGCGTGCGCTCCATCATCCCTGGTTATGCCCGCCGCTCAGGCACGGCCCTGGTGGCCTAGTGCCTGCAAGGGGATTTCCGCACTGGAAAAAGCGGGTTGCGGCCCCGATGCGGTGCATCGGGGCGGGGACTTGGATGAACCCAAGGCGGCAGGGACCGGAAAGACCGCCCGACAGGCTGCTGGAGGAGGCCCGTGACCAGTCCGTTAAAATCAGCCCGCCTTCTTTGCCTTGGCCTTTGGGGCCGGCTTCGCAGCGGCCTTCGGCTCCGGCTTCTTCACCGCGACGTTCAGGGCGTCTTTGACCTGCTTGGCTGGCGTGAAGGCCAGCTTCTTGCTCGCGGCGATCTGGATGGCTTCCCCAGTGGCGGGGTTGCGGCCCTGGCGGGCGTCGCGGCTCGCCACCTTGAACTTGCCAAAGCCGGGCACCGAGACTTCCTCGCCCTTGACGGCGGTTTCGATCACGGCGGCGAATACGGCCTCTACGACCTGCTTGGCCTGCTTGCGCTCCATGCCGTGCTGGCCGGCGATGTGCTCGGCGAGTTCTGCTGTATTCATGGTGCTTCCTTTGGATGGTGGTTTGGCATGGTTGCGTCACCGGACGGCGATTACGCCGGGTGTATGCGACGTAAGCAGGGGCCTTACTGCATTGGAACCCTGATTCCACGTGCATCGGCACAGGTGAACCGCCGGTCAACGATTTAGGGGAAAGTGTTGCCGCACAGGATCACTCGCCGCCCGATTCGAACCCTGCGCAAGGGGTTTCAGCTATACATCGATTCGGAGTGGCGCCAGCAGCTTGGCGAACCGTGACCTGCGGCGCACAAAGTGACACCATCCGTTGCTAAGAGTATCCGCATACCCACGAGGGGTCCCAATGCGCTCCAATGCTTGCAGGGCTTGGTCGCAATGGCCGTGATGAGTCGTTCGGCCCGGCGCGACGTCCTCGCGGCCACGCCGCTGTTCCATCAACTGGACCGCGCCGAGCTTGATGCCCTGACCGACTTGGCCAGCGAGCGGACGGTGCCGCGGGACAGCATGGTGGTCCGGCGCGGCGAGGCGGACTGCTGCCTGCTCGTCCTCGTGCACGGGCGGCTGCGTGCCGGCACCACGTCAGCCGATGGGCGTGAGATCACGATCGGCCTAATGGAGCCAGGCGCCGTCCTGGGAGAGATCGCCCTGCTGGACGGCAAGCCGCGCAGCATGGACGTGGTGGCGATGCTCGACAGCCTGCTGCTGCAGGTGGACCGCGCGGCGTTCCTGCCGTTCCTGCGCGCCCGCCCCGACCTGATGCTCCGGCTGATGGAGCTGCTGTGCGACCGTCTGCGCCGGGCCAGCGCGGCTTATGAGGATGTCGCGCTGTCGTCGTTGTCAGCCCGGCTCGCGCGGCTGCTGCTGGCCTTGGCCGGCACGCATGGCGCGCCTGGGGCGGACGGCATACGCATCCGCCTGCGCTTGTCCCAGCGCGACATCGGCGCGCAGGTTGCGGCAACCCGCGAACGGGTCAACAAGCAGTTCCGTCTGTGGCACGAGGCCGGCGTGCTGGGGGAGCAGGGCGGCTACCTCGTCCTGCGCCAGCCGGACGCGCTGCGTGCGCTGCTGGAAACGCCGTAACAGCTCCTGGCTCTACGATTGGCGCGGCGGCTTCGTGCGAGGAAACAGGGTGCGGTTTTCCATAGTTGCGGCGGCCCTGGTGGCCGTCCTGGTCGGTTTCGGCGGAACGCTTGCCATCGTGGTGCAAGCGGCGGTGCATCTGGGCGCCACCCAGGCGCAGACGGCATCGTGGGTTTCGGCGCTCTGCCTGGCGATTGCGGGCACCAGCATCGCGCTTAGCGTGCGATACCGGATGCCGGTGGTCACTGCGTGGTCGCTGGCCGGGGCGGTGCTGATCTCCGCGGCGCCGCCCGGCGTTGACATGCCCGCGGCCATCGGGGCGTTCATGGCGTCGGCCTCGCTCACGGTGCTGGCCGGGCTGGTGCCGGCGCTGGCAACCGCCATCGCACGGCTGCCGGCATCCATCGCCGGCGCGATGCTCGCCGGGCTGCTGCTGCGCTTCGTGCTCGGGGTGTTCCAGGCGGCGCAGGGTTCCCCGGTCCTCGTGCTGCCGCTCCTGGCGGTGTTCCTGGTGGCGCGGCTGGTCCATGCGGCGTCGGCACCGCTGGTGGTGATCGTGGTGGGCGTGCCGCTGGCGCTGGCGCTTGGCCTGCCGATGGCGATGCCGGCGGGGCTGGAGCTGTCGGTGCTGGTGCCGGTGATGCCCCGGTTCGATCCTACCGCCATCCTGGGCCTAGGCGTGCCGCTGTTCCTGGTCACGATGGCGACGCAGCAGATCGCCGGTGCGGCGGTGCTGCGGACGGCGGGCTACGTGCCGCCGGTACGGGGCGCGCTGCTGGCGACCGGGGTGGCGTCCCTGGTCGGGGCGCCGTTCGGCTGCTACTCCGCCAACCTGTCCAGCGTCACCGCCGCGCTGTGCACCGGGCCGGACGCCCACCCGGACCCGGCGCGGCGTTGGATGACCGGGCCGGTCTATGGCCTGCTGTATCTGGCGTTGGCGGCCAGCGGCGCATCGTTCGTCCAGGTGTTCACCGCCTTGCCGTCCGCGCTGGTTGCAACCGTCGCCGGCGTCGCGCTGGTCGGCCCGCTGACCGGTGCCCTCGCGTCGGCGATGGCGCAGGAACAGGAGCGGTTCGCCGCGGTGTTGGCCTTCGGCGTCACGGCGTCCGGCGTGTCGCTGCTGGGCGTCGGCGCGGCGTTCTGGGGGCTGGCTGCCGGGCTGCTGGCCCTGGGGCTGCAACGGGCGGAACGGCGGCTGCGCCGGCTCAGGCTGGCTTGACCAGCAGGTTCGGCAGGCCGGGGTAACGCTCGTAGCGGTCCAAGACGCGGTAGCCCATTGCATCCAGCCAGGCGTTGAACTGCGGCCAGTGCGGCGCGCACAGCTCGATGAACAGCGTGGGCTGCCAGCAGGCAACGGTGGCCGCCAGCCCGGCCAACACCGCCATCTCCCCGCCTTCCACGTCGATCTTGATGAAGTCCACGCGCTGGCCGGCGAGTGCGGCGTCGCCGGCGATGCAGCGCGTGGCGCCTGCCGGGTCCGGGTGGAACTGCGCGCCGCCGAGGTTGTCAGGGTCCGGCACCTGCCGCGCCATGCGCCCAGGTCCGGCCGCCAGGGCCAAGCCAAGGAACTGCTCGTCCCAGGTTTGGCACCGGTTCAGACGCCCGTGCAGGCGCAGGTGCGCGGCGGCGTCCGCATTCGCCTCGAACAGCACGACCCGGCGGGCATGGGCAACATGCTCGAAGAATAGGGCATGGTTGCCGATGTTGGCGCCGATGTCGGCGACGACTGCGCCGGGCGGGATATGCGGCGCCATCAGGCGCAGCTCCTCCTGCTCGAAGAAGACGCCGCGCAAGTGGCAGGCCTGGATGGGATCGCGCGGGTTGGTGACGAAGAACTGCAGCGGGGCGCCCTCCGGCGCACAGCGAACGAGGGTGCCGGGCAGGTGCTGCGGGCCGCCGCCCTGCGTCATGCCGGGCCGATGCGGACCAGGATCACGATGGAGGGTTCGGCGGCACTGGCCCCCCCGTCGAGCAGGCTGTCCCCCGGCCCCGCCGAACCCTCGCCCGTGTCGAGCCGGCCCGAACAGCAATGCACCACCGCGCCGTGCGGCACCCGCGTCCCGGCTGCAAGCCGCAGCACCTGCACGTCCGCCCTGTGCCAGGCAGGGTCAGTGACGACGTTGAAGGCCCGCCCGGCCTGGCCGCCCAGCCGGCATCGCGTCCGCTTGCCGCCGTCGAAAAGATAGGGCGTCAACAGCGGGCAAGGGACGAAAGGGCCATCGCCGTGCGACAACGCGACGAGGTCTCCCTTTACCGGCGTGAACACCCGGTCGAATCCTGCGTAATCAGAGAAGTCGCAATCCCCGGTCAGCTCCGCTAGGCTCACCTGCCACAACAGGCCGCCATCGTGGCCGGACACCGTTGCGATGTCGCGCGTGACCCCCTGTCCGTTGCGCCACGGCGTCGGCATGAGGTCAGATGCACGGCGCAACCTCACCCTTCAATTCCAGCATAGGACGCATGATGACGCCTGACGACCTCCGCCGTTTGGAGACGCCTCCGGCCGCCCCGGCGCTGCAGGCCCTGTGGTGGGCCGCCCGCGACGATTGGGACCGCGCGCATGGGGCTGCGCAGTCCGACTCCGGCCGGGACGCGGCCTGGGTCCATGCCTACCTGCATCGGGTCGAGGGCGATCCGGACAACGCCCGGTACTGGTACGGGATGGCGCACCGGCCCGTTTGCACCGAGCCGCTGGACGCGGAGTGGCAGGCCATTGCCGACGCTCTGCTGCGGACGCCGTAGGGCGGAAAAGCGGAGCGCCTTCCGCCGAACCGCAGCGCTGACCCCGGCGGAAGGTGCTCCGCCTTTCCGCCCTACGCGATGTCGGCGGACTCAGCGGCTTTGGAGGGTTGCCGGTCAAGACGCCGGCGCGTTGGCGGACGCCTCGGCTCCCAAATGCCCGAGCAACCGGGCATGGGCGCGCATCCCGTGGTGGAAGCAGCGCCAGTCGAACTTCTCGTTCGGGCTGTGCACCTGGTCGTCGTCCAGGCCAAAGCCCATCAGCAGGCTGTCCATGCCGAGCAGCCGGTGCAGGGACTCCACCACCGGGATGCTGCCGCCGCAGCCAGCCAGGACGGCGGGGCGGCCATACTCCGCCGCCAGCACCTCCTGCGCCGCCGCGACGAAGCGGCTGCTGGACGGTATCTCCATGCCCGGCGCACCGCCGCCGGTGATCTCGGCCCGCGCATCGGCTGGCAGCCGGGAACGGACGAAGTCATGGAACGACTGCACGACGGCGGCCGGGTCCTGGCCGGGCACCAGCCGGAACGACACCTTGGCGCCGGCCTCGGCGGCGATGACCGTCTTGCTGCCGGGACCGGCATAGCCGCCCCAGATGCCGTTGATGTCAGCGGTCGGGCGTGCCCACAGCCGCTCCAACCCGGTCCGCCCACGTTCGCCCGACGGGACCGACAGGCCGATGGCGCCGAGGAACGCGGCCTCGTCGAAGCCCAGCGCCGCCCAGTCGCCTTGCAGGGACTGCGGCAGCTCCGTCACCCCGTCATAGAAGCCCGGCAACTGCACGCGGCCGTCGCCGTCATGCAGCTCGCCCAGGATGCTGGTCAGCAGGTTGATCGGGTTCAGCGCGGACCCGCCGAACACGCCGGAGTGCAGGTCGCGGTCCGCCGCATGGATGATCACCTGCATGTAGGCCATGCCGCGCAGCCGGGTGGTCAGCGCCGGGGTGTTGATGTCCCACATGCCGGTGTCGCTGATGATGGTCACGTCGCCGCGCAGCGCGTCCGCGTGCTCCTGCAGGAAACGGTTGAGGTTCGGGCTGCCGACCTCCTCCTCGCCCTCGACCAGCACCGTGACGCGGACGGGCAGCGTGCCGTGCACGGCGTGCCAGGCGCGCAAGGCTTCCAGCCACATAATTACCTGGCCCTTGTCGTCCACGGCGCCGCGGGCGACGACGCGGGGGCCGTTCGGACCCTCGGACAGCACGGGGTCGAAAGGCGGGCAGGTCCACAGCTCCAGCGGCTCCGCCGGCTGCACGTCGTAATGGCCGTAGAAGATCAGGTGCGGCACGCTGCCGCCGGGGCCGGGATGGCGGCCCAGCACGACCGGATGGCCGGCGGTCGGGTGGATCGCGGCCTCGAAGCCCATGGCCTGCAACTGGTCCTGTACCCATGCGGCGGCAGCAGCGCAGTCGCCGGCATGGGCCGGCTGCGCGCTGACGCTTGGGATGCGGAGAAAGCTGAACCAGCGCTCCCGCGCGGCGTCAAGGTTGGCTTCGATGTGGTCGAGCACGGGTTCGGTCTGCATAAACGACACCATGCCCAAACCCGCGCCAGGCGGCTAGGGTTAGGATAGACGGTTCCTGCTCCCTCTCCCTCCGGGAGAGGGTTGGGGTGAGGGGGTCTTGGCTGCGGAACGGGGGGCCTACCGTGCCTCGGGGAATAGCTTAAAATTTGAGGGGACGGTGTTTGCCCGCCCCCTCACCCCGCCCCTCTCCCAGAGGGAGAGGGAGAAGGTCTAGAAATTACGCCGCCTGCGCCAGCTTCACCGCCTCAATTGCCGACCACACCCGCTCGGGTGTTGCCGGCATGTCCAGGTGGGCGACGCCCACCGTCCGCAGCGCGTCCTGCACCGCGTTCATCACCGCCGGCAGCGCCCCGGCGCATCCGGCCTCGCCGCAGCCCTTCACGCCCAGGACGTTGGTCCGCGCCGGCACGGGGTGGCTGGTGAAACCCAACTCCGGCGCATCGGCAGCGCGGGGCAGGGCGTAGTCCATGAAGGACCCGGTCACGAGCTGGCCGTCCTCGTCATAGGCGACGCTCTCCATCAACGCCTGGCCCAAGCCCTGCACGATGCCGCCATGCGCCTGGCCCTCGACCAGCATCGGGTTCACCAGCACGCCGAAGTCGTTGACGGTGGCATACCGCACGACCTGCACGATGCCCGTCTCCGGGTCCACCTCGACCTCCGCGACATGGCAGCCGTTGGGAAAGGCCGAGGGCGCGGACTCGTGGATGTGCTGCACGTCCAAGGTGCCGAGCATGCCGGGTTGGGCGCGGCACTGTTCGGCAAGTTCCATGATGCCGATGCCGCGGTCAGTCCCGGCGATGGTGAAGCGGCCCCCGCCTGCAGTCCTGGCGAACTCGATATCCGACGCAGCGGCCTCAAGCACGTTCGCCGCGGCCTGGCGGCCCTGCTCGATGCAGATCTCGCTCGCCTCCACGATGGCGGCGCCGCTCGCCATCATGCTTTTCGACCCGCCGGTCCCGCCGCCGGCGATGAGTTGGTCGCTGTCGCCCTGCAGCAGCCGCACGCGGTCGAACGGCACGCCCAGCCGGTCGCACAGCACCTGCGCAAAGGGTGAGGCATGGCCCTGGCCGTAGTCCAGCGTGCCAGTGACGATGGTGACGGTGCCGTCCTCCTCGAACCGGATGCCGCCCATCTCCTGCTGCGGCGGTGCCGTCACTTCCAGGTACTGGCCGATGCCGCGGCCGCGCAGCTTTCCGGCCCGGCGGCTGTCCGCGCGGCGCGCTGCGAAGCCGTCCCAGTCCGCCTCGGCCAGCGCATGCTCCAGCACCGCCGGGAAGTCGCCGCTGTCATAGTGCATCCCGGACGGCGCCTGGTAGGGCATCTGCTCCGGCTGGATGTGGTTGCGTCGGCGCAGGTCGGCCGGGTCAATGCCCATCTCGGCTGCGGCGGCGTCCACCAGGCGTTCCATATACATGTTGCCCTCGGGACGGCCCGCGCCGCGATACGGGCCGACCGGAGTGGTGTTGGTGAACATGCAGCGCGCCTGCGCCTCGATCAGCGGCGTCGCATAAACGCCGACCATGTTCTTCATCGTGTTGACGGTGGGCGGGATGGTCGTCGCATTGCTGAGATAGGCGCCGAGGTTGCCCCAACCCGTCACGCGGATTGCCAGGAAGCGGCCGTCCCTATCGAGGGCCAGCTCGGCATCAACCTCATGGTCCCTACCGTGGCTGTCGGACAGGAAGCTGCCGCTGCGCTCATCGGTCCACTTGACCGGACGGCCCAGCAGCCGCGCGGCCAGCAGGATGCAGGGATACTCGGGATACACCGACGCCTTCATGCCGAACGAGCCGCCGACGTTGCCGGTCAGTATGCGCACCTGCTCGACGGGCACGCCCAGCACGTCCTTCAGCGATGCGCGCATCATGAACACGCCCTGGCAGCCGGTCCGGAGCGTGTAGCGCCCGGTGGCCGGGTCATGCTCGGCCAGGGCCGACCGCGGCTCCATCGCGCCGACGACGATGCGGCTGTTGCGTATGGAACGGCGGGTGACGTGGGCGGCCTTGGCAAAGGCCGCGGCGACCGCGGCGGCATCCCCGTGGTGGTAGTCCATGACGAGGTTGCCGGGAGCGTCGCCATGCAATTGCGGCGCATCCGGCGCCGCCGCGGCCCGTGCATTGGTGACGGCCGGCAACGGGTCGATGTCCAGCACCACCGCCTCCGCGGCGTCGCGCGCCTGCGATGCCGTCTCGGCGACCACAACCGCCACAGGGTCGCCGACATAGCGGACCTTGTCCTCCGCCAACGGGGGCTGCGGCGGGCGCGGGGTGGCGCTGCCGTCGCGGTTCTTGCCAGACGACGCCTGCATATGGGCGATGCCGCCGGCACGCAGGTCCTCGGCCACCAAAACGGCCAGCACGCCCGGCATCGCCTGGGCCGCGGTCCGGTCCACGCCGCGCAGCACGCCGTGGGCGTAGGTGCTGCGGATCACAACCGCGTGCGCCTGGCCCGGCAGGTTCAAATCGTCGCTGTAGCGGCCCTCGCCGCGTAGCAGCACGGGGTCCTCCTTGCGGTGGACCGGCTGGCCAATTGCGAACTTGGCGTCAGAGGAATCAAAGTAAGCGTCCATGCTGCGGCACTCCGTCAGGTCTGCTACCCTAATCTAGGGCTGCATCGCCGGAGCGGGAGTGTGCCGCGGCCACGCCGCCTGCGTGACCACGACCGCCGCCGCCTGCACGGCAACGACCAGGGCGACGCAGCCGGGCCATCCCGTATGAGCCCAGACGCCGGCCGGCAGGATGCCGCCCATGCTGCCGCCAATATAGTAGCTGGTCACATACAGCCCCACCGCGGTCGAGCGCTATCCGCGCGCCGCCGCGGCGACGTAGCCGAGGGACAGCACCTGCTCGGTGAAGATGCCCGCCGCCGCCAGCGCCATTCCCAGCAGGATGGCGGCCAGCGACGGCAGCAGCGTCAGCAGCAGCCCGGCCACTGCCACTGCCGCCGCCAGCAGCACCGTCCACCGCCGGCCGAACCGCAGGGCAAGCCGCGTCGCCACCGGCGTCGCCACCATGCCGAGCAGGTAGATGACGAACACCGACCCCAACTGCGCCGGGCCAAAACCATAGGGCGGCGCGGCCAGCAGCACGTTGGCATAGGTGAACGTCGCCACCATCGAGAACAGCACGGAGAACCCGACCGCGCAGGTCGCAGTCACCTGCGAGTTGCGAAGTTGGTCGGCAAACCCGGCGAGGCCGCGCGCGAGGCCGCTGACGGGCTGGAACCGCACCTCTGCCGGCAGGAATGCGCGGATCGCCGCGGCGCAGCCCAGGGTCAAGGCGCCCAGCACCACGAACGAGGCGCGCCAGCCCAGGTACTGCGTCGTCCAGCCCGCCACGAAGCGCCCCAGGAACCCGCCGAAGATCGTGCCCATCGCGTAGGTGCCGGTGACCTGGATGCCCTCGGCCCCCGGGCACTCCTCGGCGATGTAGGCGACGGTGACCGCGAAGATGAATGGTAGCAGCAGCCCCTGCACGAAGCGGCACAGGATCAGCACGTCCAGCCCCGGCGCCGCGGCGGCCAGCAGCGTCGGCACGATCAGCAGCATGCTGGCGCCGACGATCAGCCGCCGCCGGCCGAGCGCGTCCGAAATGCCGCCGACGAAGGGGGCCACCAGCGCCACCGCCAGCAGCGTGGCCGTCAGGGTCAGCCCGGCCCGCGGCAGGGTGGCGCCGAACTCGCCGGCCAGGGTCGGCAGGATCGCCTGGGTGGCATACAGGTTCAGGAAGGTGGCAAGCCCGGCGGCGGCGACTCCGATCCGGCGGCGCCCGGCCAGCCCGGTCAACCCGGCGCCTGGGCGGCCAGGATCGCGGTGCAGGCGGCCGGCAGCACCACCGGACGCGGCGGCGGCCCCGGCGGGCGAGGCGCCAAGTCGAGCTGCGCGAACCACCAGTCCAGCGACCCGTCGCACCCGTCGCCTGCGGGCGGCGCCGCCTGGTCCCGGCACTCCGGCTGGTTGGCCGGGCAATGGAAGTGCAGGTGCATGTGGGAGGCGTGGCCGTACCAAGGGCGGACCAGGTGCAGCCAGGACCGGTCGCCGGTGACAGTCCGGCAGAGCTGCGCCTTGATCGCCGGGTTGATCAGCACGCGGTCTATGCCGGGCAGGCCGGTTGCCAGGCGAATCAGCGTCGCATGGCTTGGCGACCAGGAGTCCGGGTCCACGCTGCGGCCGTCGGCGGAAACCAGGCTGTGGACTTCAATGCGGTCCAGCTCGGCCGGCGACAGCAGCGGCTTCGGCTGCACGTCCAGCCATACGTCGGCGTCCAGCCCCAGCATGTGGCTGGCGTGGACGCCCGGCATCGGCCCGCCGCGCGGCCGGGAAATGTCGTTCATGTAGATCGGCGGCAGCCCCGCAGCCGCAGCCCGCATGCCGAGCGTCTGTAAGGCGGCGATGGTGTCGGGATGGCCCCAGTACCAGCTCCGGCTGGCGCGGATCGTTTGGTAGCCCGGCCCGGCAGGAGGCAGCTCGACCGCGCCCGCGATGCAGCCGCCGCCGGGGCCGCCGACGATCCGGACCGGGGTGGAACGCGCGGCGGCAGGCTGCTGCGGTGCCATGGCAGGTTGCTGCGCTTGGGCGGCGCCTGGGTTCCATAACGCCAGCAGGACGGCTAGACAGGGGGCAATACGCATGGTCGGCACTCCGGGGCCGGGGATCGCGTTCACCTAATACATGCCGGGCCGGCTTTGCAGAACGCCTGGCCCGCAGCCCAAGAGGTCCAGATGGCATCGCGTTACCTTGTCACCGGCGGCGCCGGCTACGTCGGCAGCCACCTGGTCGCCCTGCTGGTCGAGCAGGGGGCTGAGGTCGTCGTGCTGGACAGCCTGCGGCAGGGCCATCGCGAAGCCGTGCCGGACGGCGTGCGCCTGGTCGTCGCCGACCTGGCCGACACGGCGGCGGTGGACGAAACCCTCTCGGGCGGCCCGTGGGACGCGGTGTTCCACTTCGCCTCGCTGTCCCTGGTCGGGGAAAGCATGCGGGAGCCGATGCGCTACCTGCTGGACAACGCGGCGCTGGGCATCCGGCTGGTGGACGCCTGCATCCGCCACGGCGTCCCGCGCTTCGTGCTGTCCTCCACCGCCAACCTGTTCGGCCTGCCCGACAGCGTGCCGATCGACGAGGACGCGCGGATCGCCCCGGCATCGCCCTACGGCGAAAGCAAGCTGATGATCGAGCGGGCGCTGTTCTGGGCCGGCGAGCTGCACGGGCTGCGCAGCGCCTGCCTGCGCTACTTCAACGCCGCCGGGGCGGACCCTAGCGGTGTATTGGGGGAGGACCACGACCCGGAAACCCACCTGATCCCGCTGGTGATAGACGCCGCGCTGGAGCGTCGCCCGCCGCTGACGGTGTTCGGCACCGATTACGACACGCCGGACGGCACCTGCATCCGCGATTATGTGCACGTCACCGACCTGGGCCACGCCCACCTGTGCGCGCTGCGCCAGTTGGATAATGGCAGCGTCACCTACAACCTGGGCAACGGCCAGGGCCATTCCGTGCGGGAGGTGATCGCCTCCGTCGAGCGCGTGCTGGGCCGCCCGGTGCCGGCGGTGTTCGGCGACCGACGCGCCGGCGACCCCCCGGTGCTGGTGGCGGCGAGCGGGCGCATCAAGCAGGAGGCGGGCTGGGCGCCGCAGTTCGCCGACCTGGACAGCATCGTGGGCACGGCGGCGCGCTGGCGCGTCGCCCACCCCGGCGGCTACGGCCCCGGCTGAAACGCCGAGATCGCCAGGTAGGAGAGCCGCTTCAGCTCCTTGCGGCCGCGGGTCACGCTGTCGAGGATCAGGCCGCAGGTCAGCGACAGGAAGGACAGCAGTACCAGCCCTGTCGCCAGTACCGCGGTCGGCAGGCGCGGCACCAGGCCAGTGCGGACGAACTCCGCCAGGATCGGCAGGGACAGCAGCACTGCCACCAGCAGCAGGACGGTGCCGATGGCGGCGAAGAACTGCAGCGGGCGCTCCTCCTTCACCAGCAACAGGATGGTGCGCAGGATGCGGAACCCGTCGCTGTAGGTGTTCAGCTTGCTGACCGACCCGGCCGGGCGGTCCTTGTAGGGCGTCGGCACCTCGCCGATCGGCATGCGCAGTTCGAGGGCGTGGACGGTGAACTCCGTTTCCGTCTCGAACCCGCCGGACAGCGCGGGGAACGACTTCACGAAGCGGCGGGAGAACACGCGGTAGCCCGACAGCATGTCCGACACGCGATTGCCGAAGATGCTCGCCACCAGCCCGGTCAGCACCGCGTTGCCCAGGCGGTGGCCGGGCCGGTAGGCCGCCTGGATGTCCGACACCCGGGCGCCGTTCACCATGTCCAACTGGTCCTCCAGCAGCATCGCGACCATGGCCGGCGCGGTGCTGGCGTCATAGGTGTCGTCGCCGTCCACCAGTACGTAGGCGTCGGCCTCGATGTCGGCGAACATGCGGCGGATGACGTTGCCCTTGCCCTGCAGGCGCTCGGTCCGCACGCTGGCGCCGGTGGCGCGCGCCACGGCGACGGTGCCGTCAGTGGAGTTGTTGTCATAAACGTGGATGGCGGCGCCGGGCAACGCGGCCTGGAAGGCACGTATGACGGACGGCACCGCCGCCTGCTCGTTGTAGCAGGGGATCAGCACCGCGATGCGCGCCGTCATCGCGCGGTCCCGAACACCACCCTTCGGGACAGGTGGAAGTTGGCGCCCAGCCCCGCCGCCACCCCGGCCAGTATCGCCAGCACCGGGTAGTCCGCGCACAGCGGCACCAGCAGCACCAGCAGGGTGAACGTGCCGCGGTTGAGCACGAAGCCCAGCCCATTCGCCGCCAGGAACAGCAGCCACTGCCGGAACGCGCTGCCGGGTTGCGGTCCGGCGAAGGTCCAGGCCCGGTTGCCAGCCCAGGTGGTGGTCGCCGCCGCGAGATAGGCCAGCAGCCCCGCCGGGATCAGGCCGAGCCGGTCCTTGAGCGCGTAAACCGCCGCAGCGTCCACCAGGAACCCGGCGAAGCCCACCACGCCGAAGCGGAGGAACTGGCCCAGAAGGGCGAGCCGGGCAGGGGTCAGCAACGTGCGGGTCGGGGAGGACGGGATCATGTCGGGGCAGTAGCGCAAAACCGGCCGGCGGGCCACCGCGTCAGGCCCGGCGTGTGACGCAAATCACTGCGTTAAGACAGCCTTACGGCAAAGGTGCGCATGGCGCCGGAACGGGGCGCTTCCTTTGGAGGGCTGGAACCATGCATATCAGCTATACCGGTGTCCAAGACGCTTCCGCCTATGCTCCTGCCGATGAGCGCGGACTGGAGCAGGCGAGTCCGTGGGCATACTTGGCCGTAGTGGTCCCGCTGACCCTGCTATATGCCATCGCGGCCCTCGTGGCAGCGATGGCGACGGCGGCTTCCGCTTTGGGCGTATCCTGGCTTCCGGTGGGATGATGCCGATGGCACATGCACGGTTCAGCCTGGGCGACCCGGCCACGGACGGCCTGGAGTTCCTGATAAGCACCCGGCGGCCGCGCCGCCGGCATGGCCCGGCATGGCGGGCGGTGGCGTTCGTTGCCATCCTGCTTGCAACGCTTGGTGCGGTCCTCGCCTTGGATGCCACCGGCGTAACCCTACCGGTGGCGGCCGAGGGCGCTGGACCCTGATTGACCGCGCCAGCATGTCCGCACGAACCGGTGGCCTGTCGCAGGGCGCGGCAAAGCGAGAACGGCCCACCGTGTCGGGTGTCCCGCGTGACATTCACCTCGACGACCTGAGTCCGCCTCAAGCCTGCTTCAAGCAGGGGTGCTGTGCTGAAAAATAACACCAAACGTTAAAGTTTCTACATTTGACGTTGCAAAATGTTAACGTTCCGCTCATAATGAGCAGGTAGTAGATGTTCGCTACCAAACACAAGGAACTTCCCATGCACATCGGCAGCTCCCACGCTCTTGCGTCCAGCTCCAATGCTGGAGCGCTCTTCCCTCGCTGGAACCAAGTCATTCCTCGTGGTGATGGGGTCGTTCTGTTCTGGATTACGGCTGTGTGCACGCTGCTCGCCGTGGCGGGAGCGGTGGCCACGATGAAGTTCAATCCCGATCTTTTCCTGATGATAGGTGGGTGACGCCGGCCTAGCTGAGGACGTTCACAGCTATAGACGAACCGCCGAAAGCCTTGACCTGTGCCCAGCCGCTTGCCTTTTGCGGGAACGTGCATCCTGCCAGGTCGGAACTTTCGGCGGTTTGCATCAGGCCCACCTGCCGGACCAGATTGCGGCTCCAAGCAGGGGGAGCCGAGCGGGAGCGGAACTGTGCGGCCGCAACGTGACCCGTGGTGAATGGCGGCTGATACAGAGGTCAGGCGCCTAACTCGGCTGCGGCTGTCGCCCTTGCAACCAGCCCGCCAGAGGCAAGCACAGCTTCGCTGAACTACAGCGGCTCAGTCATGCAGCTGGGACGCGGTTGAAGGCTTGCCTCGGGCAGCAAACCCCATCCAGGCTCAACGGCTGACGGCTGATTTGCCATAGCCGGCGATGCGCAGCGCTGGCTGGATATGGGCCAGACCCATGAGCAGCAGCATGGCCAGCGTTGCCGGTTCCCGGGCCGCAATAAGCCGGAATGGCAAGCTGTCGCCGTGCCGCCATTTGGCGCAGGCGCATCACACGCCCAGTTCTTCCCGCATCATCTCCAGCTCCAGCCAACGCTCCTCGGCTGCGGCCAAGTCGGCCTGCGCCTTGGTCAGCGACTCCGTGAGCGTGCGGAAACCGTTGGGGTCCTTGCGATACAGGTTCGCGTCGGACAGGCGGCGCTGCAGGCGGGCGATCTCGGCAGAGGTCGCCTCCATCTGCTTCGGCAGGGTTTCCAGGGCGTGCTTGTCCTTGAACGTCATCTTGCGCCCGGAGGTGCGGCCCGGCGCGGCCTTCTGCGACCCCGGCCGGACCCGCCCGGCAACGACGGCGGCTGGCACGCCGCGCTGCACCAGCATGTCGCTGTAGCCGCCGGCATACTCCACCCAGCGTCCAGCGCCCTCAGCGGCCAGGGTGCTGGTCACCACGCGGTCCAGGAAGTCGCGGTCATGGCTGACCAGCAGGACGGTGCCGGGATAGTCCGCCAGCATCTCCTGCAGCAGGTCGAGGGTTTCCAGGTCCAGGTCGTTGGTCGGCTCGTCCAGCACCAGCAGGTTGCTGGGCCGCGCCATGGCGCAGGCGAGCATCAGGCGTCCGCGCTCCCCGCCGGACAGCACGCCGACCGGGGTGCGGGCCTGCTCCGGCTTGAACAGGAAATCCTTCATGTAGCTGATGACGTGCCGGCGCTCCGTCCCGACCAGCACGGTGTCGCCGCCGCCGTTGGTCAGGGTGTCGGCCAGGGTGGCGTCGGGGTCGAGCGTCGCGCGCTGCTGGTCCAGCGTGACCTCGGCCAGGCTGGCGCCCAGCTTGACCGTGCCGCTGTCGGGCTGGTCCACCCCGGTCAGCAGCCGCAGCAGGGTGGTCTTGCCGGCACCGTTCGGGCCGACGATGCCCAGCCGGTCGCCGCGCAGGACGCGCATCGTCAGGTCGTGCACGACCTCCGTGCCGTCGAAGGCGCGGCTGACGTGCTCGGCGACGGCGACCAGCTTGCCGGACAGGTCGGCCTCGCTGGCGACCAGGCGCAACGGGCCGTCGCTGCCGCGCGATTCCCGCCGCTTCTGCCGCAGTGCGCCCAGTTCGCCGAGGCGGCGGACGTTGCGCTTGCGCCGGGCGGTGACGCCGTAGCGCAGCCAGTCCTCCTCCCGGGCGATTTGGCGGCCCAGCTTGTGCTGGTCGCGTTCCGCCTGCTCCTCGACCTCGTCGCGCCAGGCCTCGTAGTGGGCGAAGCCGCGGTCAATGCGCCGGGTCACGCCGCCGTCGAGCCAGACGATGCTGCGGGACAGGGTTTCCAGCAGCCGCCGGTCGTGGCTGATGAGCACAAGGCCGGCGCGCAGGCTGTTCAGCTCGGCCTCCAGCCACTCGATGGCGGGCAGGTCCAGGTGGTTGGTCGGCTCGTCCAGCAGCAGCAGGTCGGGGGAGGGGGCCAGGGTGCGGGCCAGGGCGCAGCGGCGCATCTGGCCGCCGGACAGGTGCGCCGGGTCCTCCTCCCCCGTGAGGCCGAGCTGGTCCAGCAGGGAGCGCGCCCGGTGCAGGTCGTCACCCGGTCCCATGCCGTCCTCGACATAGGCGAGCGTGGAGTTGTAGCCGGACAGGTCCGGCTCCTGCGGCAAGTAGCGGACGGTGGTGCCGGGTTGCAGGAACCGCTTGCCGCCATCGGCCTGCAGCAGCCCGGCGGCGACCTTCAGCAGCGTGCTCTTGCCCGACCCGTTGCGGCCCACCAGGCAGATGCGCTCCCCGGCGCCGACGCCCAGCTCCGCGCCATCCAGCAGGGGGGCGGAGCCGAGGCTGAGGCGGATGTCTTGCAGCAGCAGGAGGGGTGGGGCCATCAGCGGGGTATGGGTCGCCGGCGCTTCCTGTGCAACCCGGCTGACCTATGGCACATGGGGGCAGATGACCGGAGGAGCCGCCTTGCCCACTCCAGCCCTGACCCGGCGCGCTGCCCTTGCCATGCCTGCCCTGCTGCTGGCCCGTCCGGCGTGCGCCGCCGAACCGCTGCGGATCGGCCTGCTGCACACCCTGTCGCCGGCGCCGCTGTATGTCGCGATGGAGCGCGGCTACTTTGCAGACGAGGGCTTGGCCGCCGAGTTCCGCTTCTTCGAGGCTGCGCAGCCCATCGCTGCGGCGGCGGTGTCGGGCGACATCGACGTGGGGATCACCGCGCTGACCGGCGGTTTCTTCAGCCTGGCTAGGCGCGGCACGCTGAAGGTGATCGGCGGGGCGCTGCACGAGCAGAAGGGCTATCAGGGTACGGCGATCCTGGCATCACGGAAGGCGTATGACGCCGGGCTGACCAGCCCGGCGAAGCTGGGCGGCCACAGCTTCGGCATCACCCAGTTCGGCTCGTCGTTCCACTACATGGTTGGGCGCATTGCGGCGGTGGAGGGGTTCGACCTGAAATCCATGACGCTGCGGCCGTTGCAGGGGGTGGGCAACATGGTGGCAGCGGTGCGGACGGGTCAGGTGGACGCGACGATGGCCATCGCCAGCATGGCCCGGCCGTTGGAGGCATCCGGCGAGGCGCGGATCATCGGCTGGGCCGGGGACCTCGTGCCATACCAGATCACCGCCGTGTTCGCACCGGTGCGGATGATCCGGGACCGTCCGGAGGCGCTGCACCGGTTCGCCCGCGCCTACCAGCGGGGCGTCGCCGACTACCGGGACGCCTTCCTGCGCCTGGACGGCGCCGGGCAGCCGTTGCGGGATGCCAAGGCGGACGGCGTGATCCCGATGATCCAGAAGTATGTTTACACCGGCGACCCCGATGGTCCCCGCAAGATCAGCGAGGGCGTCGGCTACTACGACGAGGGCGGGCGCCTGGACGTGCGGGACGTGGCGGCGCAGTTGCGGTGGTTCGCGGACCAGGGCCTGGTCAAGAACGCGCCGGATGCGGCTGACATCATGGACACCAGCTTCATCGGCGCCCTGCCGGGCTGATGCAGGGATCGTCGGTCCGCCTGACGGTCCAGGGCGTCGGGCACGGCTATGGCAGCCTGCCGGTGCTGGACGGTATCAATTTGGAGGCGGAGCCGGGGCGGGTGCTGGTGCTGGTCGGACCCTCCGGCTGCGGCAAGAGCACCCTGCTGGGCATCATCGGCGGCCTGCTGCGGCCGGATCGCGGCGCCGTGCTGATGGAGGGCGCCGTGGCCGATGACTGCCTGAACCCGCTGACCCCGGTGTTCCAGGACTTCTCGCTGCTGCCCTGGCGCAGCGTGGCCGGGAACGTGTCCCTGGTGCTGGAGGGCCGGCTGCCCCGACCCGAGCGGGACGCCCGGGTGGCGGAGGTGCTGGCGATGACCGGGCTGACCGACTTTGCCGGGGCCTGGCCGCGGCAGTTGTCCGGCGGGATGCGGCAGCGCGTCGGCATCGCCCGCGCCCTGGCGGTCCGTCCGGCGTGCCTGCTGATGGACGAGCCGCTATCCGCCCTGGACGCCCAGACCCGCGCGCTGCTGCTGGACGAGTTTGCTGCGCTTATCGAGCGGGCAGGGACCACGACGGTCTATGTGACGCATAACTTGGGTGAGGCCGTGCGGCTGGGCCATCGTGTCGCCGTGCTGTCCCGCCGCCCCGGCCGGGTGCGGGCGGTGCTGGAGATCGACCGGCCGATCGGCGGGCGCAACCAGGCCGACCCGGACCTGCTCGGGATCGAGGCACGGCTGTGGGACATGATCCGCGACGACGCGGCTGCGGCGGAGCGGGAGCGGGTGCTTGCGTAGGCTGTCCGGCGCCGTGCCGTTCCGCGCCGGCGGCTTTGCGCCCCGGCTGGTGCCTCTGGCGGCGATCGGCACGCTGCTGGGGCTGGTCGCGCTATGGCAGTTGGGCGCCAGCGCCGGCGTGATCCCGACGCTGTTCCTGCCGCCGCCGCTCAACATCGTAAGGGCGTTGGGTGCGCTGATCTTGTCGGGAGAGCTGTGGCTGCACTTGGGTGCATCGCTGCAGCGGCTGGCCATCGGCTGGACGCTTGGGACGGTGTGCGGGATCGTGCTGGGGTTCGGGGTCGGGCTGTTCACCCTGCTGCGGTCGCCGGGCATGGCGGTGGTGTCGGCGCTGTATCCAATCCCGAAGATCGCGCTGGTGCCGCTGTTCATCATATGGTTCGGCATCGGCGAAGGCTCGAAAATCGCCACGCTGGCCCTGGGCGTGTTCTTCCCCACCGTGCTGAACACGGCGGCCGGGGTGGACGGGGTGCCGCGCAACCTGATCCGCATGGGGCAGGCGTTCGGGCTGGGGCGCGGCGCGATCCTGCGCAAGATCGTGCTGCCCGGCGCGTTGCCGGCCATCCTGGGCGGGTTCCGCGTGACGACCGGCATCGCCATCATCCTGCTGGTGGCGGCGGAGATGATCGGGGCGGAGCGGGGGATCGGCGCCTTCGTGCTGCAGGCGGGCAACCTGTATGACACCGACAACCTGCTGGCGGGGATCGTGGTGCTGTCGCTGCTGGGCCTGGCGGTGGCCTGGGTGCTGGGGCGGCTGGAGCGGTGGTTGTTGGGCTGGCGGTGACATGCTTCCCATCAGCCCCGCGTCCCGCCATCCCCGCCGCTCGCTAGTGCGGCTGACCCGCGGCGAAGGCGACGATGTTGGCCAGGCAGATGCCCCCGGTAAATACCAGCAAGGCTTCACGCAGGGTCAGCCCCCATCCCCGGCGCTGCGCCAGCCCGAACCACCGCGTGCCCATGATGACCAGGGCAAACACGCCCCCGGTCAGCAACGCGCTGTTCTGTTGGCCCCAGGCTCGTCCCGCCCATAGCACCGCGCCGACGACGGCCTCCCGGGCAAGCACGTCCGCAATCAAGGCCAACCCTGGCCGCCGCGTCGCCCGCGCCGGTTCCGCCTGGGACCGCTGAGCGCGGGGGAACTCGGTAAGCTTGCTCATAGTGCTGCCCCCGCGCTCATGGCCCGGCCCGCCGGGTCGTTCTGGCTGCCCAATCCCCGCCCTCGTCGCACCGCGGAGCTGGCGGAGCGTGCAGGCGACCGCCCGCAATGGGGGCGGCGGTGCCAAGGTGGCAGCTCAGCCCAACGTTGATCCGGTGCACGATCGGCGCGATCAGCATCGCCGCGATCAGCGCAGCCGCCGCCGTCGCCAGCCCATGCCCGGTACGGCCGGACTCGTCCTGCATTCATCGCACCAGGTTCAGCCGGGACAGGCTCGCAGCCTCCTCCTCGGCTTCGATCAGGGTAGGCAGCATCAGCCCCAGCCGGTCCAGCGTCGCCGCGCCGGCACGGGTCAGCGGCAGGCGCAGGTCGCCGTGGCACAGGTCCGCCATTGACAGAGCCGCCTTGACCGGGATGGGGTTGCTTTCGCCGGACAGCGCCTGGTGCAGCGGGGCCAACTGGTCGCGCAGCCGGGCGAACTCGCCCATGTCCCCGACGATCCAGCTTCGGTGCAGGCGGGCGCACAGGGCCGGGACCACGTTGGCCGTGACGGATATGCAGCCGTGGCCTCCCATCGCCAGGTGGGCTGGGGCGGTCGCGTCGTCGCCGGAGTACTGGCGCAGCCCCTCGCCGCAGAGTTGGCGCAGCCGGACCGGGCGGGACAGGTCGCCGGTGGCGTCCTTGATGCCGGCGATCAGGCCTTGCTCGAACAGCCGCGCCACCGTTTCGTCGGTTATGCCGACGCCGGTTCGGGCAGGCACATCATATGGGATCACCGGGCAGGTGGACGCGTGGGCCACCGCCCGGATGTGCGCCGCAATCCCGTCCTGCGTCGGTTTGACGTACGGCGGCGGGGCGCAGAGCAGGGCGGCCGCACCGCTCCGCACGGCGATGCCGGCCAGCGCGGTTGCCGCATCCGTCGCCGGCGCGCCGCAGCCGGCGATGACTGGCACCCGGCTGGCCGCCGCCTCGACGGCGATCCGGATGACGCGCATGTGCTCGGAGGGCAGCAAGGAGGCTGCCTCGCCTGTGCTCCCGCATACCACGAGGGCGGCGCTGCCGCGCTGCACCTGCCGGTCGCATAGGGCGGCCAGCGCGTCATCGTCCACCCTGCCGCCGTGCATGGGGGTGACGAGCGCGGCCACCGATCCCTTCAGCCCGGCCAAGCCGTGCGCCGTGGCCCAGAATGCTACGCCGTTGTCCGATACGGGGCGGCGGATCAGGTGCATCATGACAGCCGCCCGATCAGCGGCAGGTCGGCGCGGACCAGGGTGCTGCCGCAGGCGGTCTCGGTGTGAACGGCGGCAAAGCCTAGGGTCCTGAGCCGGCAGCGGGCCTGCTGCGCCGCTTCGGCCGGCAGTCCGGCATCCAGCGACAGGACGACGGTTCCAAGCGGGGCGAGCACACGGCGGGCATAAGACACCACCCGGTCGAGCAGCCCGTCCACCGCAATCTCGGGCGCGATTTCAGGGACGATCAGGACGTCGGCCTGCTCCGCGCGGGGGCGGTCGGTGAGCCGGGCCATGGCGACATTGGTGTAGCCCTGCCGCATCAGCGCGCAGGTCAGCTCCAGCGCGCCGGGCAGGAGGACGACGATGCGGCGGTCCAGGGCGGCGTCGGCCACCCGAATGAGGGCGGCCTCTGGGCCGTCCAACTCCGCTAGTCCGTGGCCGAATATGCCCGTCGTTGCGACGGCCGTAGCGACCAGGCCGGGTCTATGTTCCAAGAGGCAGCTCCTGTGCAGCGTCGGATCACACAGGGGCTGCCGTCGCTGGACGAACATTCATCCCTTGGACAAGCCGGCCTGGAGCGGCGCGGCGCACCCTGTTGATCCACCGCCAATCTGGCGGCAGGAGCCGTTAAGGTTCGACGTGCTTGTAGGGGTTCCAGCATATCGGCTGCATAAACGCGCTGCTGTTCCTGCCGGGACCAGCGGCGGGCGGGGCAGCTCACGCGGCGGGTATCAGTTCTCCACCTGGTTGAAGCTACGACTCAGTTCGCCCCACGCACCGCCTCGCAAACCGCCCGCGTAACCTCCGCCGTCGTCGCCGTCCCGCCCAAATCCGGCGTCACCAGCCCAGACGCGCAAACCCCCTCCACCGCCCGCATCAGCGCAGCAGCCGCCCCAGGCTCCCCCAAGTGCTCCAGCATCAGCGACGCCGTCCAGAATGTCGCCACCGGATTGGCGATCCCCTTGCCGGTGATGTCGAAGGCGCTGCCATGGATCGGCTCGAACATCGAGGGGAAGCGGCGCTCCGGGTCCACGTTGCCGGTCGGCGCGATGCCCAGCGATCCCGCCAGCGCCGCCGCCAGGTCGGACAGGATGTCGGCGTGCAGGTTGGTGGCGACCACGGTGTCTATGCTGCCAGGCTTGCGGACCATGCGGGTGGTCATGGCGTCCACCAGCTCCTTGTCCCAGGTCACGTCCGGGTAGTCGGCGGCGACGATCGCCGCGACCTCGTCCCAGAACACCATGCCGTGCCGCTGCGCGTTGGACTTGGTGACGACGGTCAGCAGCTTGCGCGGACGCTTCTGTGCGGCGTCGAACGCGAAGCGCATGATCCGCTCGACCCCGCGCCGGGTGAAGATGGCGGTTTCGGTCGCAACCTCCTCCGGAAAGCCGCGATGCGCCCGCCCGCCGTGCCCGGCATATTCGCCTTCGCTGTTCTCCCGCACGATCAGCCAGTCCAGGTCGCCCGGTCCGACGCCGCGCAACGGCGACTGCACGCCGGGCAGGATGCGGGTGGGACGGATGTTGGCATACTGGTCGAAGCCCTGGCAGATCGGCAGCCGCAGGCCCCACAGCGTCACGTGGTCCGGGATGTCCGGCGCCCCCACCGCGCCGAACAGGATGGCGTCCATCGGGCGCAGTTGGTCCAGCCCGTCCGCCGGCATCAGCGCGCCGGTGCGGCGATAGCGGTCCGACCCCCAGTCGAGGTGCTCCACCTGCAGCCGGAACCCGCCGTCCCGGGCGGCGACGGCGTCCAACACCTCCAGCCCGGCCGCCACGACCTCCGGCCCGATGCCGTCCGCGGGGATCGAGGCGATGGTGTATTGGCGCATCTGGCGGCATCCCTGTTCCGTGTTGCCCCGGGGTGCCACCACCGGCTTGCGCGTGCAAGCCAAGCCGGTCAGTGTTGCTGGCGTTTGATGGACTGGGGCACCCCGATGCGACGACTCCTGCTTGCCACCGCCTGCGCCGCCCTGTTCGGCCAGGCCGCCGCCGCGCAGACCCTGCGCATCGCGCTGCGGGAGGACGCGGACATCCTGGATCCCACCCTGGCGCGCACCTATGTCGGCCGTATCGTGTTCGCCGGGCTGTGCGACAAGTTGTTCGATATTAACGAAAGGCTGGAGATCGTGCCCCAGCTTGCCACGGGCTACGAGTGGACCGACCCGACCACGCTGGTCATCCACTTGCGCCAGGGCGTGAAGTTCCAGGACGGCACCGGGATGGACGCGGCGGCGGTCAAGTACTCCCTTGACCGCCACGTCTCGATGCAGGGCAGCTTCCGCCGCAGCGAGCTGAGCACGATGGATCGGGTGGAGGTCGTGGACCCGCAGACCGTCCGCATCGTGCTGAAGACGCCGTCGTCGCCGTTCCTGGCGCAGTTGGCCGACCGGGCCGGCATGATCGTCTCGCCAAAAGCCGCAGAGGCGGCGGGCAAGGACTTCGGCCTGCATCCCGTCTGCGCCGGGCCGTTCGCGTTCAAGGAGCGGGTGCCTCAGGACCGCATCGTGCTGGAGCGGTTCCCGGGCTACTGGGATGCCGACAGGATCAAGCTGGAGCGGGTGGTCTATCAGCCGATCCCGGACAGCAGCATCCGCCTGGCGAACCTGCAGGCCGGCAGTGTCGAGTTGGTGGAGTTCATCCTGCCGACCGACGTGGACGCCGTCCGCAAGAACCCCAAGCTGAAGATCGCGATCACCGATTACCTCGGCTACCAGGGACTCAGCTTCAATGTGGGGAACGGTCCCCGGTCCAAGGCGGCGATCACGTCGGACCCGCGCCTGCGCCGCGCCTTCGAGCTGTCGCTGGACCGGGACGCGCTGGTGCAGGTGGTCTATGCCGGGCTTTACACCCCGACGGCGCAGGCGGTGTCGCCCAGCAGCCCTTATTTCATCGCGGACGTGAAGCCGCCGGCACGCGACGTCGCCAAGGCGAAGGCGCTGATGAAGGAGGCCGGCGTGACCGGTCCAGTCCCGGTGGACATGATGGTGCCGAACAACCCCGACCTGCGGCAGGCCGCCGAGGTGATCCAGAGCATGGCGGCCGAAGCCGGCTTCGACGTGCGCATCACCGCAACCGAGTTCGCCTCGGCGTTGCAGGCGGAGTCCCGCGGCGACTATGTTGGCTTCATCCTGGCCTGGTCCGGCCGCGTGGACCCAGATGGCAACCTGTACAGCTTCCTGCATACCGGCGGCGCGTTGAACACGATGAACTACAGCAACCCCGCCGTGGACAAGGCGCTGGACGACGCCCGCCTGACCGCCGACGTGCCAAAGCGGCGCGAGTTGTATGCCGCCATGTGGGCCGCCGAACGCCAGGACCTGCCGATCCTCTATTTGTGGACGCAGAAGAACATCGCCGGCCTTTCCAGTAGGGTCGAGGGGTTCCGCCCGATGCCGGACGGCATGATACGCCTGCAGGGCGTCAGCCTGGCGAAATAGCCGGCATATGCGCGGCCATCTCGCCGGACGCCTGCTGCAGGTGATTCCCACCATCGTGCTCGTCAGCATGCTTGTGTTCGCGCTGCAGCAACTTATGCCCGGCGACCCCGCCGTGGTGCTGGCCGGGGAAGAGCGCGGAGATCCCGTGGTGCTGGCGCAGATACGCTCCGAGCTATGGCTCGACCGCTCCATCCCCGTGCAGTACCTGCATTGGATCGGCGGCGTGCTGCACGGCGACCTCGGTTTCTCGTGGCGCATCCGCCAGCCCGTCGCGGCCCTGGTCGCGGAGAAGCTGCCGGTGACGCTGCAACTGGGCGCGATGGCGTTCGTGATCGCGCTGGGCATCGGCGTGCCGATGGGCATCCTGTCCGCCGCCCAGCGCAACCGCCCGCTGGACTACATCGCCAACCTGGTCGGGCTGGCCGGGCTGAGCACGCCGAACTTCTGGCTGGGGATCATGCTGATCCTGCTCGTGTCGGTGAAGCTGGGCTGGCTGCCGCCCTCCGGCTACGTGCCCCTCAGCGAGGACTGGCGGCAGTCACTGGCCACCACCATCATGCCGGCCTTCGTGCTGGGCAACAGCATCGCCGCCATCCTGATGCGCCATACCCGCAGCGCCATGCTGGGGGCGCTGGACCAGGATTACATACGCACGGCCAGGGCCAAGGGCCTGCGGGAATGGCGGGTCGTGCTGCGCCATGCCTTCCGCAACGCCCTGGTGCCCGTAGTGACGCTGGGCGCGCTGGAATTGGGCACGCTGCTGTCCGGCGCGGTGCTGACGGAGCAGGTGTTCAGCATCCCCGGCTTCGGCAAGCTGGTCGTGGATGCCGTGTTCAACCGGGATTACCCTGTGGTTCAGGGCGTCGTGCTGGTGACCGCCGGGCTGTTCATCCTGCTGAACCTGCTGGCGGACGTGCTGTATGTCGTCATCAACCCGCGGCTGCGTACGGCATGAGCAGTGCTGGCGCCGCGGGTGCGCGCAGCCCGGCGATCATCGCCCTCGACCGCTTCCGTGCCAGGCCGGCAGCGGTGTTCGGCTTCATCGTGGTGGCGGTGTTCGTGCTGGTTGCGGTCGCCGCGCCGTTGGTGGCCCCCTACGATCCCATCGCCACGAGCTGGACGGCCATACGCAAGGCACCGTCCCTGCAGCATTGGATGGGCACGGACGAGAACGGGCGCGACGTGCTGTCCCGTGTGGTGTTTGGTGCGCGGGCGTCGTTGCTGGCCGGGGTGGTGTCGGTGCTGATCGCGGCCGGGGTCGGCGTCCCGCTGGGATTGCTGGCGGGCTTCGCCGGCGGCTGGGTAGATGGCGTGATCGGCCGGGTGGTGGACGCCATGCTGGCCTGCCCGTTCCTGATCCTGGCAATCGCCTTGGCGGCATTCCTCGGCCCGTCGCTGACCAATGCCATGATCGCGATCGGCATCACTGCCGCGCCGATCTTCGTGCGCGTCTCGCGCGGGGCAACGATGGATGCCGCGACGCACGACTACGTCGAGGCCGCCCGAGCCACCGGCAACCCGCCCTGGCGCGTCGCGATGCGCCACGTGCTGCCGAACATCGTGCCTCCGGTTCTGGTGCAGGCGACGCTGGCAATCGCCGCCGCCATCATCGCCGAAGCCAGCCTGTCCTTCCTAGGACAGGGCCAGCAACCGCCGGCCCCAAGCTGGGGCAGCATGTTGAACTCCGCCCAGCGGTTCCTCGATCAGGCACCGTGGCTCGCGGTGTTCCCTGGCGCTGCCATCTTCTTGGCCGTGCTGGCGTTCAACCTGGTAGGCGATGGCTTGCGCGATGCCTTGGACCCACGGCGGCGTTGATTTTCATGTCGGCGGCATCTGCCCCGGTGCGTCCGATCATTATGTCTGGCCGCTGCCGGGCACCAGGTTCCGCTCAGTTCAGCCGGGCGCCCACCGTATCGGTTCCCAGCACGAGCGACTGGACCCCAGCAACACCACCGCCCACTGCCGCGCGACGGACGCTGCCCGGCCCCCCTGCGGCAGAGCGAAGCAGCGCGGCGACGAACGACCGTCCCCAAGCCAGTGCCGAGGTGCCGCGCAACTCGTTCCAGCTTTCCTGCCAACGCCTCTGGCGCTCCGCCAGGCTCATGTTGAGCGCCGTGTCCAGGGCGTCGGCCAACTGGTCGGGATCGTGCGGATTCACGATCAGCGCCGAGCCAAGCTGCCGCGCCGCACCGGCAAACCGGGACAGTATCAGCACGCCTGGGTCCTGGGGGTCCTGTGCGGCAATGAACTCCTTGGCCACCAGGTTCATGCCGTCGCGCAACGGCGTCACCAGCCCGACCCGGGCTTCCCGCATGTAGCCGGCCATCGTGCTGCGGGCTCCGGCGCGCGCCACCAGTCGCACTGGTACCCAATCCGCCTCGCTGTAGGCGCTGTTGATGCCGCCGACCGACTGCTCCACCGCGTTACGCAGGTCCTGGTAGGCGACCACATCCTTGCGGGACTCTGCGGCAATCTGCAGGAATGTTGTGCGCCGGTGCCATTCTGGCCGGGTCTCCAGCAGGCGGCGGTAGCCGGCTAGGCGCTGCGGCAATCCCTTGGTAGGGTCCATCCGGTCCACACCGAGGATCAGGCGTTGGCCGGACAGGCTGCGCCGCAAGCGCTCGGTCGGGGCGGCAAGCCAGGAATCTTCTGCCATTGCAGCGAACTCTTGCGCCTCGATCTCGACTGGGAAGACGCCGAGGCGCACCGGGCGCCGCCCAACCTGCAACCGCCCGGCGTCCAGACGCGTGGCGCCGCCGTACCGCGTCGCAGCCTCGGCAAAGTTCTCGACGTCGTTTGCCGTCTGGAAACCTACCAGGTCACATGCCAGCAAGTCCCGCACCAAGGCTTCGCTTTCCGGCACGCTGGCCAGCATGTCGGCCGATGGAAACGGGATGTGCAGGAAGAACCCGATCTGCGCCAGCACACCCTGCGCCCGCAACAGGGCAGGCATGGCCATCAAATGGTAGTCGTGTATCCAGATCAGGTCATCGGCCCGCAGCATTGGCCGCAAGCCCTCGACGAAGCGCTCGTTCACCGCACGGTAAGCCAACGCGTTGCGCCGGTCGAAGGTCATCATCTCTGGCATTGAGTGAAGCAACGGCCATAACGTGCTGTTTGAGAACTCGTTATAGTAACGGTCGTGCTCGTCAGCCGACAGATCGAGCGTTGCAAACTGCACCTGGCCCGAGTCCACCATCTTTGCCTGGCTGGACGGGGCGTCAACGATGCGGCCGCTCCAGCCGAACCAGACGCCGCCACGGCGTTCCATGAGCGACTCGAGCGCCACAGCCAGGCCGCCAGCTTGCGCCCCGGCGGCAGAGGGCGCAGGAACGCGGTTGCTGACAACAACGAGGCGGTTCATCGGAGCGCCAACAAGGCCACCGGCAACTGGCCGAGCAGTTGCGTCATCGGAATCCGGTCCTTGCCCATGATATTCTCCATACCACCCAGGATATCACCCAACATCCGGTCAGCAATGCTTGGCGGCAACACCAGGCTAGTTTCCCCCCAGAGATCGGGCTGAATCAATGGGAAATTCATCTGTGCTTGCACCGCAAATGGCAACCGGCTGACGGCCACCACGGCCGCACGGCCCTCATGCACCCGGGCATATGCAAGTACGGAGCCAGAATGCGGCCCTTCCGCCTGCAGCGGCACGTAAGCGCCTTCGGTGAAAAGCGTCGGCGCCTCGGCCCGCAAGGCAAGCGTGCGGGCAACGACCGCCTGCTTTACCCGGCCGTCGCGCCACGCCGTCATCAGCTCGGCTGGCGCGACGCCGGCGTCCAGCGACGCTTCACGGGCGGCGAAGTCCACCGGGCGACGGTTGTCCGGGTCCACCAAGCCGAAATCCCAGTATTCCGTACCCTGATACAGGTCGGGGATGCCGGGGCAGGTCAGCCGAAGCATCGTCTGCGACAGGCTGTTTACCAGTCCCGCCGGAATGATCCGTGCGGCGAATGCAGCCAATTCCCCCGTCATGCCCACCGACCGCTCGGGATCGAGCAGGCCCGCCAGGAACGTGCGGCAGGCGCCTTCATACTCGGCGTCCGGCGCGGCCCAGCCGGTGCGCCGTTTCGCCTCCCGCAGCGCCTTTTCCAGCCAGCCGGCGACGCGGTCCTCCAGCGCCTTCAAACCCGGGCGGTCTTGCGGCAGCAGGCTTGGCGGCCAGGCGCCGACGAGGGTCTGATAGAGCATGACCTCATCAGCCGGGTCCGGCGCCAGGCCGTCCGGCAGGTCACGGCGCAACGGCGCGTTCAGGCGCATCCAGCGCGCCAGAGCCGCTTCCCATTCGCCAGGCAGCTCGCTCAGCACAGCCAAGCGCGCCCGGTTGTCCTCGCCGCGCTTGTGGTCATGGGTCGCGGTGGCGAGCAGGGCGTTTGGATAGCGTTTCTGCCGCTCCCTCATCACTCCGTGGAAGGCGGCCGGAGTGATGGACCACTGCGACGGCTCGGACCCGACCTCATTGCGGGACAGCAGGCGGCCATACCGGTAGAATGTCGTATCCTCCACCGACTTGGCCGCCGTCGGGGCCGAAAGCTGCTGGAAGCGCACCATCGCCCGCTGCCATTCCTGCCGCCTGGTGCCGGCCGGCACCTCACGCAGCCCGGCGCCGGCCAGCCAGGCGCCAACCAGCTCCAGCAACGAGCGGTCGGCGGAGCGCACCGTGCGCCGTGCGCCGGCCATCGCCCAATCCATTACCCTTTGGTCCACGGTGGAGATGCCGGGCGCTGCGGCATAGATGCGGTAGGTGTGGAAATGCACCAGCAACTCCACCAGCGTCGCCCGGACCGCACTTAGGGTGTAGTCACGGGTCGCCAAGCTGCGCCGGGCGATGCGGTGCAGGGCATTGGCGGTGGCGAACAGCTCGCTGCTCAGGCTTTCCGTCAAGATCTTGCGGCGGGCTGGCATCGCCTCGTCATCGAACGCAGCGGCCCGGCCGGTCAGGGCCGTCCACAGCGCGGTCAACGGCGCCTCTCCCGCGGGATCGTGCAGCACTGCCGAGGCGTCGTTCATGAAGTCGTAGCCGGTGGTGCCGTCGGTCGCCCAGTCGGACGCCAGCCGTTCATGCGGCGCCAGGATTTTTTCGATCCACAGGATCGGCTTCTGGCCGCGCAGGCCCTCCGGCCGCTGCTCCGAAGCGGTTACCAGGCGGCGGCGCAGCTTGCGGCAGTATTCACGCGGATACGCCAGGCCGTCCACGTGGTCTATGCGTACGCCGTCAATCAGCCCTTCTGCATACAGGCGCAGCACCGTGCGGTGCGTCGCCTCGAACACCTCCGGCACCTCGACTCGTACTCCGGCCAAGCCGTTCACGTCGAAGAAGCGGCGCCAGTTGATCTCGTCCGTGGCCGCCCGCCACCAGGCCAGGCGATAGTTTTGCCGCTCCAGCAACCGGTGCAGCCGCTCCTTGCCCTCGGGCAGCTTGATCGAATAGGCGTGCAGGCATTCCGCAAGCGCCTTGCGATAGGTTGGCTGCAGGAGTTCCTGCCGCGCTGCCTCGGCCTCCTGCCGCACCGCCTCGCCGCCACCGGCGCCCAGATCGGCGAAGGCCCGGGCTGGCGTCTCCAACGGGCCGCCAGTGGTCAGCAGAACCGATGCATAGTCGCGCGGGTTTATCGGGAAGCGGTGATCGTGATAGCCGACGAACAGCCGTCCGTCGGTCTCGTCGAATTTCAGCAAAAGCTCGCCGTCGTCCAGGCACTCGCCGTAGGACTTGCCCAGGAAGGGCGCCAGCAGGCGCCCGCGCAGGGAGGCGTCGGGCGGATCCCAGTCTATGTCGAAGTACTCGGCATAAGGGCTGCTGCGTCCCCATTCCAGCACGTCCAGCCACCAGGCGTTGTCGTTGCCGCCGACGCCCATGTGGTTCGGCACGATGTCCAGGATCAGCCCCATGCCGTGCTCGCGCAACCGGGCCACCATGCGGCGCAGCGCGTCCTCACCGCCCAACTCCGGGTTGACGGTGTTGTGGTCCACGATGTCGTAGCCGTGGGTGGACCCGGCACGGGCCTTCAGCAACGGGGAGGCATACAGGTGACTGATGCCCAGCTTGTCGAAGTAGGGGACCAGTTCCGCTGCCTGGTCCATGGTGAAATCTTTGTGGAACTGTAGCCGCGCGGTGGCGGAAAGTGGCTTCATGCCGTGCTACCTATGGTGTTCAGGGCGTCCAGCCGTTTCGCCACCCCGGGCGCGTCCAGCAGGTCCGCGGCATTGCCGGGCAGGCGGCGGCGCCAGTTCGGGTGCTCGTCCATCGTGCCTGGCAGGTTCGGTTGCTCCGGCAACGCCAGCGCGTCCTCGATGGGCAGGATGACGAACTCGCAGGCGGACGCGCCGATGTGGCGGACCGCGGCGTCAACGACGGGATGCGCGTCCCAATCGGCCGGCGGGTCGCCCTGGGCAGCGCCGCTTTCCTGCATCGCTTGCCATAGCAGATGGCGGTCGCGCCCCCGTGCCTGCCATTCCCAAGCCCGGTTGCCCTCGTCGCCGAGCAGGCCAACATCGGCGCGCCATTGCAGGTCACGCCCGGTCCACCAGCCCGCCACGGTAGCCAGGTCATGCGTGCTGGTCATTGCAGCGGCGCCTGTGGACCAGGTGCTGGGAGGGGTGAAGCGGTCCAATTGGTCCCGCTCGAACCACAGCACGCGCATCCCCAGCACCCCCGCCGTGTCCATGCGGTCCTGGAAACCCTCCGGAATGGTGCCAAGGTCCTCACCGAGCACGACCGCCTTGTGCCGGTGGCTTTCCAGCGCGATCAGCCGGAGCAGGTCGGCGGTGGGGTAGGCGACATAAGCGCCCTCCTTTGCCGAGGCGCCTTCCGGGACGACCCATAGGCGTGCCAATCCAAGCGCATGGTCTATGCGGACGCCGCCTGCGTGCCGCATGGCGCTGCGGAGCAGTTCGATATACGCACCGAAGCCGTTCTGCACGAGGCCGCGGGGGCTGAAGGCGGCCAAACCCCAGTTTTGCCCCTCAATGCTGAGCAGGTCCGGCGGTGCGCCGATGGACAGCCCGAGCAGGGTTTCCGACTGGCGGCTCCAGCAGTGGCTGCCGCCGGAGTCTGCGCCGACCGCTAAGTCGGCGATCAGCCCAATCGGCATTCCCGCCTCCCGGGCCGCGCGCTGCGCCTCGCCCAGGCTGCGGTCGGCCATGAATTGCATGAAGGCGTGCAAACGTACGGCGTCGGCGTGCTGCCGGGCGAAGGTTTCCACGGCGGGGCTGCCGGGGCTGCGGTATTCCTCAGGCCAGGTGCGCCAGTGCCAGCGGGTATGATCGGCGCCGAATATATGGTCGTGCAGCGCCTCGAACCGCGCATGGGTCTCCAGCACGTCGCCTTCGCGCTGCCGGTATGCATCCAGCTCGGCCAGCGTATCGGCATCGGCGGCGGCGAACAGCGCGCGCAGCGCCCCGAGCCGTGCCCGGCCGGCGCTTGGCCAGTCCACCAGGCCGGTGTCGCCGGCATCTGGCATGTCCAGCCGGGTATGCAGCACATTCAGCAGCATGCGGCTGGATGGCGAATAAGGGCTGAAGCGGTCAGGATCGGCGGAGAACTGGGCGTGCACAGGGCTGATCGCTATGGCGGCGGCCCCATGCGACGCCGCTGCGCCCACCAGGTCCTGCAAGCCGCCGAAATCTCCCAATCCACCGTCACCGGGCCGCCGCAGCGAGTAAAGCTGCGCTGCCAGCCCCCAGAGGCGCCGGCCCGGCACCGCGTTTCGCACGGGATGGCAATGGTCCGGCGCGACGGCGACCGTGATCTGGCTGTCCCCGACGGTCAGACGATGGTAGCCCGGCACGTCAATCGGCGGGATTGCTGAGCCGCTGCCAGCCTCGGCCAGGATGCCGGTCCGGGTCGTGCCGTCCTCCAGCACGAGTTCGAACCGTTGAGAGCCAGCAGCAATGAGCGTTGCGGTTCCGACCTGCGCTGTCATCAGTGGCGGCAGCTTCCCCGATGCGCCTGAAAGCTGCGCCTGGCTTTCCACCACCGCGGCATCGGTATCCGCCGGCAGCCCGAGCGCACCTAATACGACGCGCAGGGTGTCCGGCGCCACATCATGCCATCCGCCATGCACATCCCGCCAGCGCGGCGCGACGCCGGCCGCTAGGGCCAGCGACGACAACGCTTCGTCGGTCATGCCGGGAGGATGTGCGCGACGAAGCTGCCCGGCGGCAACATGACGCCCGCAGCCTCAGGCGGCACGGCGGCCAACGGTGGCGCATCCGGCAAGCCGGACGGCACCGGCGCATCACCCAGGTTCAAGCCGATCAACAGCCGCCTGCCATTGCCGAGCCGCCATGCCGCACGTAAAGCACCCTTGCCAAGAACCTCGACACCCTCGCTGCGGCAGCCCGGAAGGCCCGGCACGATGCGGTCCCGCCTGAGGTCCAGCAGCGTTCGGATGAATGGGGCGGTGCCGGGGCTGCCACTGTTTGGGGCCGATGCCTCGAAGGTGGCTGGGCTGTTCGGATCGGGGATCGCGTCCCGCCGCGCCGGGTCTTGGAACGCCGCAAAATGCTTGAACTCTGCCCGCCGGCCCTCGCGGATCAGCCCAGCCAACTCGTCATTGTGACTGGTGAAGAACAGGAACGGACTGGTGGCACCGTTCTCCTCGCCCATGAACAGCATCGGAATGAACGGGGACAGCAGCAGCAACGCGGTGGCTGCACGCAGCTTTCCAGGATCGGCCAACGTCGTCAGCCGGTCGCCCATTGCACGGTTGCCGATCTGGTCATGGTTCTGCAGGCACATGACGAAATCCGTAGTCGGCAGGTGACCGCTCGGCTCGCCGCGTTGGCGCTCAAGGTGCGGCGACATCTGGCCCTGGTAAGCAAAACCGTCCCGCAGGCAGGTCGCGAGCAGGTTGGTCGCATCCTGGAAATCTTCGTAGTAACCTTCGGACTCGCCGGTCAGCAGCACATGCAGGCAGTGGTGGAAATCGTCGGCCCATTGCGCGTCGAAGCCTGGCGCATCTGGCCCAGACCGCAGCAGGGCCGCTCGGTTGTTCTCATGCTCCAGCACGAGGTGGACTTGCCGGCCCGGCTCGACCCCAGACCGTATGGCGCCGGCAAGGTCGTGCAGGAACGACTCTTCGGAGATCGCGTGGACCGCATCGAAGCGTAGTCCGTCGAAGCGGTACTCCTGCAGCCAAAACAGGGCATTCTGGATGAAGTAGTCACGCACTTCCGGACGCTGGAAGTCTATCGCGGCACCCCAGGGAGTGTGGACTTCCTCACGGAAGAAGGTCTTGGCATAGGCATGAAGATAGGCGCCATCGGGCCCGAAGTGATTATACACCACGTCGAGCATGACCATCAGGCCCAGCCCATGTGCCTCATCCACCAGTGCCTTCAGCTCGTCAGGGGTGCCGTAAGCGGAGTCCGGGGCATAAGGCAGCACCCCGTCGTAACCCCAGTTGCGGTCGCCGGGAAAATCGGAGATCGGCATGATCTCGATGGCGGTAATGCCCAGTGCCTGCAGCTCGGGCAGACGGCGGCGGATGCCGGAGAAGCCGCCCATTGCGCCGGCATGCAATTCATATATCACCGCCTCATGCCACGGCCGGCCAACCCAACCCGTGTTGCACCACTCATAGGACCTTGGGTCCACGACGACGCTAGGATCATGCACGTCCGGCGCCTGCTGACGCGACGCCGGATCGGGCACCGCGAGGCCATCCGGCATTACGTAGCGGTAGCGCGTGCCAGCCGGTGCGCGGCAGGTCAGGCCGTGCCAGCCGCCGTCCGCCGCCTGCATCGGCACGGGGTCGCGGCCATCCAGCTCAAGCCGGACGTGCTCCGCCGTCGGCGCCCATAGCCGGAAACGGGTGCAGCCGTCGTCTTGCAGCTCCGCACCAAACGGAAGCCGATGCGTGTAACGCAGCGTTGATACCGGGAAATCGGCCATGTTAATCCAGACGAAGGATAAGGGTCGCAAGCGGCGGCATAGTAAGGGTTAACGAAACCGGCAAGCCATGCGCCGGTTCCCCGTCCGCGACAACTCCGCCGTAATTCCCCACCCCAGAACCGCCATATAGGGCGGCGTCCGAATTCAACACCTCGGTCCACCTGCCGGCTGTCGGCACGCCCACGCGGTAATCATGCCGCGGCATCGAGGTGAAATTGCAGACGACCAAGACCGGCGGCGCCCCCTGCCCGAGGCGCAGGTAGGCAAATACCGAGTTGGTGGCGTCGTCCACCACCACCCAGCGGAACCCTGAGGGATCACAGTCCCCCAGGTGCAGCGCCGGGATGCCGCGATAGGCCGCGTTGAGATCGTGCACCAGCGTTTGCACGCCCTGATGTTCCGGCACGTCCAGCAAGTCCCAGTCCAGTCCGGCGTCATGGTTCCATTCCCGGTCCTGCGCGAACTCGCCGCCCATGAACAGCAGCTTCTTGCCGGGGTATGTCCACATGAAGCTGAGATAGGCCCGGAGGTTGGCAAACTTCTGCCAGCGGTCGCCTGGCATCCGGCGGATCAGCGAGCCTTTGCCATAAACGACCTCGTCATGCGACAACGGCAGGGTGAAATGCTCGCTGAACGCATAGACGAGGCCAAAGGTGATCTCGCCGTGGTGATAGCTGCGGTTGATCGGGTCCTCGTGCATGTAATGCAGCGTGTCGTGCATCCAGCCCATGTTCCACTTGTAGTGGAACCCCAATCCGCCCTCGTCGGCGCTGCGGGTGACGCCGGGCCAGGCGGTGCTCTCCTCGGCGATCAGCACCGCACCGGGGCACCGCTCCTTCACGGTGCGGCTAAGGTCCTGCAGGAAGGCAACGGACTCCAGGTTCTCCCGGCCGCCATACTGGTTCGGCACCCATTCCCCGGGGTTGCGGCTGTAGTCGCGGTAGAGCATGGACGCGACGGCATCCACACGCAAACCGTCCACATGGTATTGCTTGAGCCAAAACAACGCGTTGGCGATCAGGAACCCACGGACCTCGTTGCGGCCGAGATTGTAGATGTTGGTGTTCCAGTCGGGGTGGAAACCTTCGCGCGGATCGGCATGCTCATACAACGGCGTGCCGTCGAACAGGGCCAAGCCGTGCGCGTCTGCCGGGAAGTGCGCCGGCACCCAGTCCAGCAGCACGCCGACGCCCATCGCATGGCAGCGGTCCACGAAGTGGGCGAAGCCCTCCGGCGGGCCAAGCCGGGAACTCGGCGCATACTGGCCGAGCGGCTGGTATCCCCAGGAGCCGCCGAACGGATGCTCCATGATCGGCAGCAGCTCGACATGGGTGAAGCCCATTCCGGCGCAGTAGGGCGCCAGCCGATCTGCAAGAACCTCCCACCCAGACTTGCCCGCCTCCGCGGCAGCCAGCCAGGAGCCGGCATGTACCTCATAGGCGGCGATGGGAGCATCCAACGCCTGCGCGGCGCCGCGCCGGGCCATCCACGCCGCGTCCGTCCAGCGCCACTCCTCCTTGCTGGCGACGATCGAGCCTGTCGCGGGGGGCACCTCAGCCTGCCAGGCGACCGGGTCCGCCTTCTGCGGCAGGGTTTCGCCGCCCGGTCCAAGCAGGTCATACTTGTAGATCGCCCCAGCCTGTACGCCGGGGACGAACAGGTCCCAAACCCCGGCGCCGAAATGCCGCCGCATGGGGTGACGGCGCGCATCCCAGAAATTGAAGTCGCCCACGACCGAGACGCGGCTGGCATTCGGCGCCCAGACGGCGAAACGCACCCCAGGAACGCCATCCATGACCGAAAGGTGGGCGCCCAAGGCATGCCCGAGATCCAGGTGACGGCCCTCCGCCAGCAGATACAGGTCCAGATTGCCCAGGGTCGGCGGAAAGGCGTAGGCGTCCTCCTGTTCCCAGGTGCCGCCAGCCCCGCTCGCCTTCAGCTTGTAATGGCCATCGCCAGGAGCCGGCCCGGCCCAAAAACCATCGGGATGGAGCCGTTGCAGCGAGCCAAGCGCCTGCCCGCTGCCATCCAGCACGGTCACCGCCTCGGCCCCAGGTAGGACTGCCCGAACCATACGGTCGCGGCCCACGCCATGCGGACCCAGAATGGCGAACGGGTCGCCATGCCGCGCATGGATGATGGCCTCGATGGCCCCGGCATCAGGAAGGTCAGTCATGCCTGCTGCTCCAGCCCGACTAGGCGTGCGGCGATGGCATGCAGGCCGCCCAGAGGTATGCCGATCCAGCTCGGCCGGTTTGCGGCTTCGTACATGATCTCGTAGGCCGCCTTCTCCAGAAGGAACAAGTCAAGCAGTGCCGCTTCCGCCTCCGTGGGCACCCAGCGCGGCTCTGCGGCATTCAGCACGGCGCGATACGCTTCCAGGAACGCTGTCCCGGCCTTGGCGCGGAACTCCTGCAGGATGCCTTGCCGCCGTTCCGCCGCCTGCTCGGACGTCGCAACCCGACCCGGCGCTGCCGCCGCCGCAGCGTAATCAAAGGATCGCAGCAGCCCCGCCACGTCCCGCATTGGACACGACTTGGCCCGGCGCTGCTCCATGGTCCGCGCCGGCTCGCCTTCAAAATCAATGATGTAGGCGTCGCCCTGAACGACCAGCACCTGGCCCAGGTGGAAATCGCCATGCACCCGGGTTTGCAGCGACCCGGTGCCTTGCCGGGCCAGGCTGCGGGCCGCGTCGCGCAGGGCGTCCGCATGGCCCAGCACTTGCTGGGCCTGCGCCGCCGTCGCCTCGTCGGGCCAGGCGGTGATCCCGGCCAACATGCCCAGTGCGCGGTCAATCTGCTCGATGGTGCCGGATGCCCACTCGTCCAGCACGGCGGCGTCGGCCGGCTGCGGGTTAAACTCCGGCCGCTCGGTCGGTTGCGACAGGACGCCGTGCAACTCGGCCAGGCGGGTGCCAATGGCGCGGGCAAACACCTCGTAGGCGGCGAAGGTGTCCGTCTCCTCGTGCCCGGTCAGCGCCACCGCCTCCACCCCGCCTGCCAGGAAGTCCAGCGTGTAGCCCCAGCCATCGCCCTGGTTGCGGACGAAGCCCTGGGCGAGCGCCACCGTATGCGGGGTGCCGTCCGCCCCCATACGCACGACCTCGCCAAACAACGGCGCGGTATTGGTAAAGCCGCGCTCCGTCAGGTAGCCGGTCATCTCCGCCTCGGGATGCACGCCGGCCAGAACGCGGCGGACCAGCTTCAGCACCAGGGCGTCGCCCAGGATCAACGAAGAGTTGGACTGCTCGGCCGACAGCCGCCGGATGCTGGCGTCGGCTGGCAACTCAAGCGCGATTAGGTTGGCGCCAGGCATGAAGCGCAGTTCGCCGTCGTCCAGCTTGACCACGGCATTGTTCCGCAGCGCGCCAACCAAGCCGCGAGCCATGGCGTCCGCTGCAAAGGCGTCGGTAAGGTATCCCACGCGCGGCCCGCGCCGCACCCGGGTCAGCGCCAGTTGCTGAGGCAGCGCGCCGGTGCTCTCATCTTCCCAAGCCACGCTGAGCGGCAGAACGTAGCGTTCGGTCCGGTCGGGAAGCGTCGCCTCGACCTCGGCGAACATCACGGC
>DASWOJ010000338.1:0-3692 GCA_036398775.1 Acetobacteraceae bacterium | reverse complement strand
CTACGACCCTGGCAACCCGGTCGTGCGTCGTCAGCGGCGCGTAAAGGTCGGTCACGTCGGGGATCGTCAGCTTGAGCATCACCGTGCGCCCGTCCGGCAGCGCGTCGAGGTGCCGGGTCAGCTCCTCCAGCAGGATGGCCTCCGCGCCGGCCTTGTCCGGGCTTTTGATCGAGACTTCCGGCTCGATGATCGGCATCAGGCCGTGCCGGCTGATTTGCTCCGCCACCTCGAACTGCTGCGCCACGACGGCGGCGATGCCGTCCTTGGACGGCAGGTTGATGACCGAGCGCATCTTGGTGCCATAGACGCCGAGCGGCACCGCCCGGGCGAGCAGCGCGTCCAGCCCCGGGATCGGCTTCATCACGCTGACGCCGTCCTTCTCGGCCTCCAGCCCCTTGTCCATCTTCAGGAAGGGGACGACGCCCCGCTCCTGCCAGAGGAAGTGCGGCACCGGCTTGCCCTCCGCCTGGCCGTCCATCGTGCCCTCGAACAGGATGGCGCCGAGCACCTTGTCCCCGGTGAAGGCGGGCGCGGTCATGATGCGGACGCGCATCTCGTGCATCAACTTGAACATCTCGGCGTCGCCGCTGTAGGCGCTGTCCGGGATGCCGTACAGGCGCAGCGCGCCGGGGGTGGAGCCGCCGCTCTGGTCGAGTGCTGCGATGAAGCCCTCCCCCTTGCTCATCCGGGCCGCCATCTTCTCGGTATCCATCATTCCTATGCTATCCATGATTTTTGTCTCCTTGTGAGGCTGCTACACTCGCAGGCCGGACAGCCGCAAGCTGCCTTGTCCCGGCGGCGGCTCATGCAGAGCTGCTCCTGCCAAATCCGTCCGTTCGACGCAGCGGCCAATCTGCGGCCTGGCGGCGCGGCGGGCAACTCAGCGCATGGCAGCCGCTTCCACGAAGGCTGGCATGAACCTGGCGCGAACACTTGGCCGCACCCTGCAAGTCGCGGCGGCCGTCGCAAACCCCCGGACATGCGCGCCGCCGCCGCTGCTTCCCGGTGATCAGCCGGATGCCGCGTCTGCAGGACAGCTAAGCAAACCTCTGGATGTTTGCGCACAGATGAAAAACTAAGCAGGCTTATGCGGCCTGGCACGGCCGCAGGCCACCTGTGCGGCAGGCCGCATAAGCCTGCTTAGGTCCACAGCCGCTTCAACCAGAACCAGGTGCCGGAACCAGATGCCAGCCTGCATCGGACGCCGTACGGCTTTCCGGTGCAGTATCCCGGCGCCAACATGCCGCAGACCTGGGCGGCCGGGTCGGGGTTCATGACCATGCGGGCCATAATGGCGTGCTGCGAGTGGACCCGGCGCTGCCACCGCGGCTGCTGGGACGGACCCTGACCGGGTTGCGGCTGGGGCCGCATACCCTGGACCTGCGGTTCTGGCAGAGGGATGGCGGCACCGCCTTCGGGGTGCTGGCGCGGCGACGCCCGCTCGGTCGTCCGGCACCAGGCCGACGCGCTTGCGGCGTGACGGCGCGCCGGGCATTGCTGCCGGCGCCGGGCCGAAGGAGGATGCAGCAATGCCGTCGCGATCATCGCCAAGCGCAGAGGAGGCGGGTCTCCGCCTGAACGCCGGGACGGAAACGGGGCCATGACCATGCCCGATCCGAGTGCGGAGTGGCTCGAACCCGACGGAACCGGCGGCTTCGCGTCGGGGACCGCGGGCCTTATTCGAACGCGGTGCTACCATGCGCTGCTGCTCGTGGCCGTGACGCCGCCAACGGGGCGTGTGGTCCTCGTGAACGGGATCGAGGCCTGGCTGGATACGGAGAATGGACCGGTGGCACTCACCAGCCAGCGTTACCAGCCCGGCATGGTCCACCCGGACGGCGCGGACCGCCTCACGTCCTTCGCCGCCGACCCCTGGCCGGCCTGGACCTACGGCCTGCCGGGCGGCGGGCGGCTGGTCCACGAAGCGTTCGTGGCCCCTGGCAGCGGCCAAACCTCCCTGCGCTGGTCCCTCACTGGCGGCGGCGGGGCGGCGACGCTGCGGGTTCGCCTGCTGCTATCCGGGCGCAGCTACCACGCCCAGCACCACGAGAACCCTGCCTTCAGGTTCGATCCGGTGGACCAGGGACCGGAGAGGGTGACATGGCAGCCCTACCCCGGCCTGCCCGCCATCTCCGCCCACAGCGGCACCTACCGGCATGATCCCGTTTGGTATCGCCGGTTCCTGTACTCCGAAGAACAAGCGCGCGGCCTAGCAAGCGAGGAAGACCTCGCATCCCCCGGCATCCTGTCATTCGACCTGGGCGCGGGCGACGCGACGCTGGCCCTACGGGCCGACCGCGGCCCGGCTCGGCCAGTGGCGGCCCTAGCCGTGCAAGAACGGCGGCGGCGCGACGCGGCCGTGCCCCTGCACCGCTCGGCGCTGCGGCACATGTCGGCCCGCGGGGACGGCTGCACGGTGATCGCGGGCTTTCCATGGTTCTCCGACTGGGGCCGGGACACCTTCATCGCCCTGCGCGGCATCCTGCTCGCCACCGGACGGCACGCCCTTGCGTGCGAGGTGCTGCTGGCCTGGGCGAAGCTGGTGGACGGCGGGATGCTGCCGAACCGGTTCCCGGATGACGACGGCCCGCCGGAATACAACTCGGTTGACGCTTCGCTATGGTTCGTCATCGCGGTGGGCGAGCTGCTGGCCGTTTATCCGGCATCCCGCGAGGATGCCGGGCGGCTGCGCGCGGCGTGCGCGGCCATCCTGGACGGCTATGCCGGGGGCACGCGGTTCGGCATCAGGCTCGACGGCGACGGGCTGATCGCCTGCGGTGTACCCGGCGTGCAGCTGACCTGGATGGACGCCAAGGTCGGCGACTGGGTGGTGACCCCTCGGCGCGGCAAGGCGGTGGAGATCAACGCGCTCTTCTACAACGCGCTCAAGCTGCTCGAGGGCTGGGTGCGCGAGGAGCGCGGAGAGCAGGACGCCAGGCGCTACGGCGATCTGGCGCAGCGCTGCCGCGAGAGCTTCAACCACCGCTTCTGGAACGCCGAGCGGAAGTGTCTCTTCGACGTGGTCGACGTCCAGGACGGTCCGTTCGCGGGGCAGGACGATCCTGCGTTCCGCCCGAACCAGGTGTTCGCGGTGTCGCTCGACCACCCGGTCCTCGACCGGGAGCACTGGGAGCCGATGCTGACGGCCGTGCGCGAGCGACTGTTCACCCCGGTGGGCCTGCGGTCCCTCGAGCCGGGGCACCCGGATTACAAGCCGAAGTACGATGGCGACCTGCGCGCGCGCGACGCTGCGTACCACCAGGGGACGGTGTGGGCGTGGCTGATCGGGCCGTTCGTCGACGCCTGGTGCAAGACCTGGCCGGACGATCGTGACTCGGTCCGCACCTTCCTCGCCGGCTTCGAGTCGCACCTGGGCGAGGCCTGCGTGGGGACGATCAGCGAGGTCTTCGACGCCGAGGCGCCCTTCACCCCCCGTGGCTGCAACGCGCAGGCGTGGAGCGTCGCGGAGGTCCTCCGACTCCTGGCGAGCGGCAAGGGGAGCGCCGCGCATCCCGGGACGGACGAAAAATAGGCTCCGGGCGTCCGTACTAGCGATACCTTCGTGGTGGGGGGCTCGCTCGCGCGGGCGCACGGCCGTGACCATTTCGTCGGTGGAGGGGACGGACGCGCTGCTCCGCGAGAACGCGGAGCTCCGTGAGCAGAACGACGAGCTGCGGCGCGCGCTCGCCCGG
>DASWOJ010000337.1:0-4566 GCA_036398775.1 Acetobacteraceae bacterium | reverse complement strand
AGCGGCCTGCACATCGTGGGCGAGCATTTCCAGCGTGTGGAGCACTGCCTGCTGGGCGTGCGCGGGGCGCGGCTGTCGGACATCCGCCGGGTGCATTCGCATGCGGTGGCGCTGGGCCAGGTGCGGCGGATCGTCCGCGAGTTGGGGGTGGAGGCGGTGATCGAGGCCGACACCGCCGGGTCAGCGCAGATGGTGGCGGAGCGGGGCAACATGGCGGATGCGGCCATTGCCTCGTCGCTGGCGGCGGATATCTATGGACTCGACATCCTGCGCGCGAATGTCGAGGACGCGGCGCACAACACGACGCGGTTCTACATCGCATCGAAGGCGGCGGCGCCGCTGCCGGTGGACGAGCCGCATATGGTGACGACGTTCATCTTCCGGGTGAGGAACGTGCCGGCGGCGCTGTACAAGGCGCTGGGCGGGTTTGCGACCAACGGCATCAATATGACCAAGCTGGAAAGCTACATGGTCGGCGGCCAGTTCACCGCGACGCAGTTCCTGTGCGACGTGGACGGGCATCCGGAGCATCCGGATCTGGCGCGGGCGCTGGAGGAGCTGCGGTTCTTCTCGCGGGAGGTGCGGGTTTTGGGGGTTTATCCGGCGGCGGAGTTCCGGCGCCGGCATCGGTTCTGAGTGTTACGGGGCTCTGCCCCGTCTCCCGCAAAGGGCCGTGGGCCCTTTGATCCCATTTATTAAGGTGTCCAGAGGACGACTGTCCTCTGGTGGGGTTTGGGGCAAAGCCCCAAAAGCCCGCGCTCCGCGCGGGTCCGGGTTGTGCAGCCGGCACTATATTTGACCGGACATTGCCGCAGGATGTCCGGCGGGCAGCGTCGCAGAGAAGGTAGTCGAAATGCTGGTGGCACGAACCCTGGATGAGTTGCGGGCAGCGCGGGCGTCGTTCGGCGGCCGGACGCTGGGGCTGGTGCCGACCATGGGTGCGCTGCACGCCGGGCACCAGGCGCTGGTGCAGGCGGCGGTGGCGGCGGGAGGCGCGGTGGCGGCCTCGATCTTCGTCAATCCGTTACAATTCGGGCCGAACGAGGATCTCTCCCGCTACCCGCGCGACGAGGCCGCCGACCTGGTGAAGCTGCAGGAAGCCGGCTGCGACCTCGCATGGCTGCCGGATGTGGCGACGATGTACCCGCCGGGCAACGCCACCACGGTGGAGGTCGCCGGCCCGGCGCTGCACTGGGAAGGCGCCCAGCGTCCCGGCCATTTTCGCGGCGTGGCGACCGTGGTGGCGCGGCTGTTCGGCCAGGTCCGCCCCGACCACGCCTATTTCGGCGAGAAGGACTGGCAGCAGGTGCAGGTAGTGGCCCGCATGGTGACCGACCTGCTGCTGCCGGTGCAGGTCGTGCCGGTGCCGACGGTGCGGGACGATGACGGGCTGGCCCTGTCCTCCCGCAACCGCTTCCTGAGCCCGGAGGAACGCCTTCTGGCGGCCGTGCTGCCCACCGTATTGCGCACGGCCTGCGCGCGCCTGCCGGCGGAGGGCCTGCCAGCCCTGGATGCGGCGCGGCAGGCGCTGGAGCAGGCCGGGTTCACCGTGGATTACCTTGCCTTGGTGGACGCGGCCTCGTTGGAGACGCTGACGGAACCCCGCCCCGGCAGCCGGGTGCTGGCGGCGGCGCGGCTCGGCACGGTGCGGCTGCTGGACAACATGGCGGTAGGGTGATGCATCCCGGCCGGTAACGGCCCGATGACTCGAACATCGTTCAAGTCCGGCCTATCGTCCTGTCATGCCCGGACCGGAATCCGCCCCCGCGCGCTACCGTCCAACCCGTCCGCCCTTGCGCGCGACGCTGCGGGAACTTGCCGCCTTCATCACGCGGCTGCCTGCCAGACTGCGCGCTGCGGCTGGCGAGCCCGCCGCGCCGAGCAACACGTCCTGTGGCGCCGTGCTGGTGCTCCCGACCCTGCTGCACAGCGACCGGCAGACGCGGGCCCTGCGCGCCGCGATCGCGCGGCAAGGATACGCCGTGTTCGGCTGGGGGCTGGGGCGTGACTGGGGCCCGACGCCGCGGCTGATGGGCGGGGCCGAGGCGCGGCTGCTGGAGATCTCCAACGCCTACGGGCCGGTCAGCCTGGTCGGGCTCAGCATGGGCGGGCTGTTCTGCCGCTGGCTCGCCGCCGCCTATCCGGCACGGGTGCGGCAGGTCATCACCGTGTGCAGCCCGTTCCGCGCGCCGTTCGACAGCTTCTTCCTGCCGCTGCGGCCGCTGCTGCGACTCTGGCCGGTGCGGAACCTGACGGCGCAGGCGGCGGCGCTGGAGCGCAGGCTGCCGGTGCCGGAGACCAACCTCTACAGCCCGCGCGACGGCATCGTCGCCTGGCAAAGCTGCTACGACCCGGCGCGCCCGCAAGACGCTGCCGCAATCGACAGCCTGCATGTGCTGATCGCCACCGACCCGGCGGTGCAGGCCGTCGTGCTGGAGCGGCTGGAAGCGCCGGTCAGCGCGTCGCCACGATGAACAGGCGGGGGAATGGCAGCAGCACGCTGCCATCGGGCAGCGCCGGATAGGCCGTCGCCAGCGCCGCCTGGTAGCGGGCGAGGAAGTCCGGCTGCTCCGCCGGGTCGAGCTTGGCCAGGAACGGGCGCAGCGCGCTGCCCTTGTACCATTCCACCACCCCGGCCGCCCCGTCGGGCAGCACGTGGTGATAAATCGTGCGCCAGACATCCACCCGGGCGCAGAGCGGCTTCAGCAGCTCGTAGTACCAGCGCGCACTCTCCCGCGCCCCGCGCGTGGCGGTGGCGAGCTTCGCGGCCCAGCGTTCGTCCGCCGCGACCTCGCGCATCAGGATATGCGCCGGTTCCTCATTGCCGTCGGGCACCTGCACGGCCAGGCTGCCGCCGGGCGCGAGCTTGCCGACCAGACGCGGCAGCAGCGCGGCATGGTCCGGCACCCATTGCAGCACGGCATTCGCCAGGATCACGTCGAACGGGCCGGGGTCCGCCCAGCTGCTGATATCCGCCTGGGTGAACTGCATCTGCGGCAGGCGCTGGCGGGCGGCGGCGATCATCTCGGCGGAGCTGTCCAGCCCCTGGATCGCGGCGCCGGGGAAGCGGGCGGCCAGCACCTCGGTCGAGTTGCCCGGGCCGCAGCCGATATCCACGGCGCTGCGGACGGCCGTGGTGGGCACGCCAGCCAACAGGTCGCGCACCGGGCGGGTGCGCTCGGCCTCGAAGGTCAGGTATTGGCTCGGCGACCAGCTGCTCATCAGTCCACCACTTTCGGCCGTTCGACGCCGCCGCCGCGCGGGGCCAGCCCCTTGGCCTGCATGCAGCGCAGTGCGGCGTCGTTCTTCGCGGCCTGCAGCTCGCCCTCGTGGTTCCGGGCATAGGCGGTACCGGACAGGCTGCGGATGATCAGGTCGTGCACCTGCGGGTCGGCATAGACCTGGTCCTCGCATACGGCCGGGATCGGCGGCGGCGCGTGCAGCTGGTTGAAGGTGCTGCATGCCGCCAGGGACAGCAGCAGGGCCAGGCAGGCAAGCGGCTTCATCCGTGAATCCAGTCCTCGATCAGGCGGCGCGCGATACTGTCCGGGCGGGGCAGGCTGAAGCCGTGGTTTTCAGGCGCGCGGATCTGGTCGCGGGTGAACCACTGGGCATCGTCCAGCTCCGCCGGGTCGATGGTGATCCGGTCGGTCAGCGCCTCGCCGTAGAAGCCCAGCATGATGCTGGCCGGGAAGGGCCAGGGCTGGCTGCTGTGATAGGTGACGCGGCCGACCGTGATGCCGGATTCCTCCAGCACCTCGCGCGCCACGGCTTCCTCCAGGCTCTCGCCAGGTTCGACGAAGCCGGCCAGCGTGGAATACATGCCCGGCGCGAAGCGGGCGGAGCGGCCGAGCAGGGCGCGGTCGCCCTGGGTGATCAGCATGATCACCGCCGGGTCGGTGCGCGGGAAGTGATGGGTGCCGCACTGGGTGCAGGCCATCACGTGGCCGGCGCTCTGCGGCGCGCAGGGTCCGCCGCAGACGCCGCAGAACCGGTGCCGGGACCGCCACAGCATCAGGCCGCGCGCATGGGCCAGGATCGCGGCCTCGTCCGGCGGCAGGGTGGGGCCGATGGCCCGCAGTTCCTCGAACGACCCGGCGCCTTCGGGCAGCAGCGGCGCCGGGTCCTCGGCGGCGCTGACATCCAGCACGAAGATGGCCCGTTCCTCGGCCTCGACCCGGTGCAGGCCGAGGAAGGCCCAATGATGGCTCTCGACCGTCAGCCCGGTCAGGAAGGCGGCGGACGGCGCGCCATCCGGCCCGGCCCCCAGCAGGTTGCGCCCGCGCCAGAACGGCACGAACCGGCTCGCCGGGTCGGCCAGACGCGCGGCGATCCACGCGGCGTCGGCCCGCAGGTGCGCGGCCCGGTCCAGCGGATTGCCGGTATAGGGGTTGGGGCGGCGGGGAACGATGGTGCTCATTCGGCGGGACCCTCGCACGCGGCGCGGCGCCGGGCAACCTTGTGTCCGCCGGGGCCTTGCCTCATATAGGCGGTGGGAGGCTGGTTGCGGACGGGCGCCTTGTTGACCCAGGTCAGGTCCGGAAGGAAGCAGCCACAGTGAGTTCC
>DASWOJ010000336.1:0-12232 GCA_036398775.1 Acetobacteraceae bacterium | reverse complement strand
GGCGGCGTCGCGGTAGCGGCCTGGGTTCTCGCTCAGCAGCTTGTGGGTGGTCAGGGCGCCGTCCGGGGCGCGGGCGACCAGGTCGGTGAAGGTGCCGCCGCGGTCCACCCAGAACTGCCAGCCGGCCTGTGGAGCTTCCATCCGCTTAGGCAGCCGGGTGCAGCGGGGCCGCCGGGTGCAGCGGGCCGGTGCGTCTGGCGAGGCAGGCGCCCAGGATTGGACGATGCGGGCCGCCGGGCTGGGGCGTCGCCAGCACGGGGACGGCTTGGGCGTTGGGCACGATGGCGACGTCCTGCACATGGCCGCTGGCCCGGCCGGAGGTGGGGCTGTCCAGCAGGCCACTCCGGGACAGGCGGCGGGTCTCCCGGGCGGCGTCGGGGAGGATGTCGGGCATTGGAGCGTCCTTTGCTGCGGTGCAGCTATTCCCGCACGGCTTGGCCCTGCTCTGCAAATCGTCAGTGCTGATGAGGGCTGACCTTGGTGGGTCATCGAAGCTGGCAGTCTCGGCGCGATGGCGGGTTGGGGACAAGCGGCGCCGGGGAATGCAGCCATTGCCGCTGCCGGCCAGTGCTTCATGATGGCGGAAGGCGCCGCGCTTTTCCGCCCTACGTGGCGAGCTGCGGTGCTGATGCCGCTGGTTCTTAGCTTCCGTCACAGGGTTTCCGGCCACCTTCTGGGCGAACCGGATTATTGCGTCGGGAAGGCCGCGGCCCGGCAGGCGTAGGAGGATGACGGCGGTGGACCGGGCTTCGGCCTGGGCCAACTCCGACTTCCATGCTGCCGGATCGCGTTGGATGCCCTTGCGCGTTGCTTGAGGTCTTGGCTTCGGCACGCGAGTCGGCGGGGTGCGCCGGTCCTTATTGGGATGCTATCTGTTTACCGCCGTTCCGGGTTTGGGCCGCAAAGCGGATTTTGGCTGGGATCCGGGGCAGGTTGCATGCTGTCTTTGCTTACCGCAGGGACTGGTTCACCGGCTCGGCCTGCGCTTCGCTCCGCGGCTGGGACCCCCTCGCGCCGGCCCTCTCCCAGAGGGAGAGGGGGAAGGGTCAGGTTGCTATTACGCCCTCGGACCAGTCCGGGACACTGCTGGTTGGGTAGGCGGGGGTTGCTTCCAGTTCCTGGCGCGATAGGCCAACGACGTAGCCGCCGAGGCCGGTGTCGTAGGTCAGCATGCGCCAGGGCAGGGGATGGTAGCTTTCGCCCATGCCCAGGAAACCGCCGAAGCTTAGGACGGCGTAGGCGACCTGGCCTTTGCGCTTGTCCACCATGAAGTTGTGGATCGTGCCAAGGCGCGTGCCTTCGCGGTCGAACACCGCGGTGCCCTCCACCTTGTCGGAGGCGATCAGCTCCTGGGTTTCGTTGATCTCAGTGTCGTCCGGCATCATGGCCTCCGTTGCGGGTGCCCGGGTGCAACGGCTGGCCGGGCCTCGGGTTCTCGTTCGCAGGCGGCTTCGGTTGCGGCGGAGCAGCCCGGCCTCGCGCGGGAGTGCGGCGCGACCTGTCCTGGCAGCAATGCCTGCCTTGCCGTTCCAGTCTCCGGGACCGGCCTTGTGGGCTTTGCGTGAAGACGTACCCGCCCGCGCCGGGACTCTTTGCGCGGCAGGTCCACCGGCCGTTCGAACTCGGTCAGCCCTGATCGCTGTGCGGCCTCTGGCAGGCTTCGAACCGCTGGCCGGCGTCGTGCCCGGCGTCGTATGCGGCTGGGTCCACGAACGGTTCCGCCGGGTTGCGGGTGCGTAAGCGCAAGCCGAGCTTGGCCATCTCGGCCTCGACTACTCCGGCCTTGGCCAGCACCAGGCTGCGCCCGGAGGATCCCCGCACGGCTGCGTCGCGCTCCGCCTGCATCGCATGCAGCCTCGCCTGCATTCCCTGGGACAAGCCGAGCACGAAGGACGTGTGCAGCGCCCGCCGGCGTCCGCCGCGCCCGCGGGTGTATCCGGGGCTGGCGCGGAAGCGGTTGGCCTCGGTCTCGAAGGCTTGGGCGACCAGGCGCATCAGGTAAACGGCGGCCTGCACATCGCCGGGCAGGCCGAAGAAGACGTGGCGCAGCCGGCCTTCCGCGTCCGTCTCGAACCAGAAGCGGCAGTCGAAGTAGGCGGCGACGGCCGGGCCGCACTCGTCGAGCGGGCCGATGCGGCTGCGGCCGGTTGCAAGCCCGGCACGCGTGCAGGGTTGGGCCTGCAACTCGATGTCGGACAGCAGCAGGCCATGGCGGTCCAGCAGCTCCGCCACCTTGGCGGCTGCGGCCATCGCCTCCTGCTCGGTGCAGCCGCGGGCGGTGGTCTTGGATTGCAGGGCCTGTATGCGGGCCAGCAGGGCGCTGGCTGGCCCGCCTGGCGGGGATGCTACCAGTTGCCGGTGTTCGCCATGCTGGCCCAGGGTTCCTGCTTGGGCTTTGCTCCGCCGGCTTGCAGCAGCTCGATGGAGATGCCGTCCGGGGATTTTACGAACGCCATGTGGCCATCGCGCGGCGGACGGTTGATGGTGACGCCCGCATCCATCAGCCGCTGGCACAGGGCGTAAATGTCGTCCACGCTGTAGGCCAGGTGGCCGAAGTTGCGGCCGGCGCCGTACTCCTCCGGGTCCCAGTTGTGGGTCAGCTCCACGAGCGGCGCCTTGGTCTGCTCGGCCTGGCCTTCGTCTTCCGGCGCGGCGAGGAAGACCAAGGTGAAGCGGCCGCCCTCGTTGTCCACGCGGCGGACCTCCTTCAGGCCCAGCTTGCCGCACCAGAACTCCAGCGAACGGTCCAGGTCGGCTACGCGGACCATCGTGTGCAGGTAGCGCATCATCATCTCCCAGGGGTGGTTTGCACAGCCCAGGACGCAAAAGCGGGCTGTTGCTTCCCTAGCTACCCCGCGGCCTGCAACCCGTCGAGGACCGCGGCGGCGTTGCTGCCTGGCGGGGGCGGCCTGCGATGACGCCGGCCGGGGCCGGGCCGGGGGTTGCGTCAGCCGACGGCTAAGGCCACCTTTGATACCGAGGCAGGAGTTTCCAAGGCGGAGTCTCTGGATATGCCGCTTCGCCAAGGCGGTTGGACCTCCACGAACCATTTTGCCAACGGTGCGTTCGTTGTGCTCTTGTTCGTCTGCTGACAAGGCGACCCGGTTTGACCGGAGAACAACTCGAAGGAGTCAATCATGAAGGCTTTTGCTCTCTCGCTCGCGCTCGTTGGCCTTGCAACCGCTGCGCCGGCGCTGGCGCAGACCACCCAGCGCCAGCGTCCAGACACCGGCAGCATGGCCTATCCGACCCCGGTGCCGCAGGGCAACGTCGGGAACACGGTCGTCGGGCGGCAGGCGCCGGACACCGGCAACATGGCCTACCCGACCCCGGTGCCGCAGGGAAATCTCGGCACGACCGTGGTGGGGCCGCGCACGCCGGATACCGGCAACATGGCCTATCCGGCCCCGGTGCCGCAGGGCAACGTCGGAACCACCCGGGTCAGGTGAGATACCAGGCCAGCTCCACTCGGGCTGGATCGGACAAGAGGCGAATCCCAGGCCGGCGGCGCCAGCCTGGGATACGAATCTGCATGGACAGGCTGCCGGACGGTCCTGTGGGGTTTTTTGTCTGGAGTGCGGCTGTTTTTCCCTGTCCCGATGAATGAGATCGGGGGTGCGGGATGCCTGTCCGGGACGCAAAATCCTCCGTGGGCCATCCGCTTCCTGCCGGGACAGGTTTTCAGCGTGCACGGGAGACTGCTATGCGTGGCCGAACGTTGCGCCGGCTGGGCAGAACGCTGCTGAAAGTCCGGCCGGCCATGCAGGCAGGCTACCGTCGCGGGCGTGGGGACGCCGTGCCTGACCCGGCGGTAGATGGGCAGCGCCCGCTGTCCCGGATCATTGTCGAGCAACTGTTCAGCCGCGTTGCCGGCGTGTCGTCTGTACAGGGCAATGCGCTTCGTCTGCTGCGGGACGGCGACGAGAACTACGGCGCGTGGCTGGCTGCGATCGCAGGGGCGCGCCACCATGTCCATTTCGAGAACTACATCTTCCGCAACGACGCCATTGGACGCCGTTTTGCCGACGCCCTGGCGGCGAAGGCGCGTGAAGGCGTGGCTGTCCGGGTGCTTTACGACTGGATGGGCTGCTTCGGCCAGGTTCCGCGGAGCTACTGGCGGAACTTGCGAAGTGCGGGCGCAGAGGTCCGGTGCTTCAACCCGCCGCGCTTGGACAGCCCTTTTGGCTGGCTGAGCCGCAATCACCGCAAGACCGTCTGCGTGGACGGCGAGGTCGGCTTCGTCTCCGGGTTGTGCGTTGCAAAGGTGTGGGTGGGCGATCCCGGCCGCAAGCTGGCGGCGTGGCGCGATACCGGCGTCGAGTTGCGAGGTCCGGCCGTGGCGGACTTGCGGGCCGCCTTTGCCCAGAGTTGGGCGGAAGCGGGAGGGGCGCTGCCGGAAGCGGGTGCCGGCAAGCTGCCGGCGGCGGCGGGAGCGGTTTCGCTCCGCGTGATCGGCAGCCGGCCAAACACGATGGGGCTGTATCGGCTCGACCAGTTGATCGCCGGAATGGCCCGTCGCTCGCTTTGGTTGACGGATGCCTATTTCGTCGGCACGACGGCCTATGTCCGCACGCTGTGCGACGCCGCTGCCGACGGGGTGGACGTGCGGCTGCTGGTGCCCGGTCCATCCGACATCCCGGTTGCAAAGGCGCTGTCCCGTGCCGGCTACCGTTCCCTGCTGGAGGCGGGGATACGGGTGTATGAGTGGAACGGCCCGATGCTGCATGCCAAGACCGCCGTGGCGGACGGGCGTTGGGCCAGGATCGGGTCGAGCAACCTCAACCTTGCGAGCTGGATGGGCAATTGGGAGCTGGATGTCGCGGTCGAGGACGAGGGCTTTGCCGCAGAGATGGAGCGGATGTTCGAGCAGGATTTGCACGGTGCGACCGAGATCGTGCTGGACCTCGGCCGGGTTCATTCGAAGCACCGGAAGGGTGGTCCGGCCCGGCGCGGCAGTCCTGGGCGGCTCGCTGCGGGCGCAGCCGGCCTGAGCAGCGCGGTCGGCGCCGCGATCACCGACCACCGTGCGCTCGGGCCGGCGGAGTCGAGGGTGATGGCGGCGGGCGGCGGCATCCTGCTGGCGCTTGCCATTGCGGCGGTTGCGGCACCGCGCTTGCTTACCGTACCAATTGCCGCCATTGCCGCCTGGATTGGGGTGACGCTGCTGGTCCGCGCATGGCGGCTGCGGCTGTCCCGGACCGGGCCGCCGCCTGAAACGACGCCAACAGGGAATGCACATGCTGCTTCGGCGCGCCCGCACGCCTCAGATCACCCGGCGGGCCACGCGCCCGCCGGGCGATCCGATGATCAAGATCGTCAGTTGGAACCTGCTGCGCCTGACCGGCGCCAGCCTGGATGACGTGGCGGCTCTGGCCCGGCGGGAGCGCCCGGACCTGCTGCTGATGCAGGAGGCGACCCAGCGCATAGACGAGCTGCCATCTCGGATCGGCGGCACCTATGCGCGCGTGCTGCTGCCGGGCCGCATTCATGGCCTGGCGATGTGGAGTCCGACGCCGCTGCCGAAGCCGGAGGTGGTCGTGCTGCCGGCGGGCGCGCTGTTCGAGCGGGTGTGCCAGATCATAGATCTCGGCCCGTTCTCGGTGGCCAATGTCCACCTGTCGCATGGGCAGTTGCTGAACCGGCGGCAACTGCGCTGCATCGCCCAGGCGCTGCCGCCCCGCGCGGCGGTGCTGGGCGACTACAACCTGGTCGGCCCCGCCATGCTGCGCGGCTTCCGCGACGTGGGTCCGCGGGAGCCGACGCATAACTCGCTGGATGTGCTGCCGCTGCGGTTGGACCGGTGCCTGGTGCGCGGGCTGATCTGCGTTGAGGCGCAGGCGCTGCTGCGGGTGGCGTCCGACCACAAGCCCATCGTGGTACGGCTGGGCACCGCGGAACAGCGCCTGGCTCGCGCGGCATAACGGAGCAAAGCCGTTGGAATACCGCAACCTCGGACACAGCGGCCTGCGGGTATCGCCGCTATGCCTTGGGACGATGATGTTCGGCGGGCCAACCGACGAGGCGACGGCGGACCGGATCATCGGCCAGGCAGCGGACGCCGGGATGAACTTCATTGATACCGCCGATGTCTATGTGGGCGGCGAGTCGGAGCGCATCACCGGGCGCGCCATTGCCGCCCGGCGTACCTGGTGGGTGCTGGCGACCAAGCTTGCCAACCCGACCGGCCCCGGCCCGAACGATGTGGGGCTGTCCCGGCGCCACGCCTATGACGCCGTGGATGCCAGCCTGCGCCGTTTGGGTGCGGAGGTGATTGACGTGCTGTATCTGCACAAGGAGGACCACGGCACTCCGCTGCAGGAAACGGTGCAGGCGATGGGCGACCTGATGCGGGCCGGGAAGATCAGGTATTTCGGCGTATCCAATCACCGGGCCTGGCGGGTCGCCGAGATTTGCCGTTTGTGCGACCTCGCCGGCGTTGGCCGGCCGGTCGTCAGCCAGCCCTATTACAACGCGATGAACCGTATGCCGGAGGTTGAACATCTGCCGGCCTGCGCACATTTGGGGCTCGGCGTATTCCCGTATTCGCCGCTGGCGCGGGGCGTGTTGACGGGCAAATACCGGCCTGGCGCGGCGCCTTCGGACGGGACTCGCGCGGGCAGGCAGGATAAGCGGATCATGGAGACCGAGTTTCGCCGGGAAAGCCTGGAAATTGCTGAAACCCTGGCTGCCCATGCACGGTCGCGCGGCATCACTCCGGGGCAGTTCGCATTGGCTTGGGTGCTGAACAACAGGCTTGTGACTGGCGCTATTGCCGGGCCGCGTACAGAAGAGCATTGGGCTGATTACATCGGCGCACTTGACTATTGCTTCACTCGGGAAGATGAAGGCGTTGTGGATGGACTCGTTCCAGCCGGCCATCCCTCTACGCCGGGCTATACCGATCCCGCTTATCCCCTTGAGGGACGTGTGCCGCGGGATGCACCAACGGCCTGACGCAGATTAGTGCAGGACGCCTTCACCGGCCAGTTCCACCCATTTCAGCGATACCAGAGAGAGATGTCGGACCGAAACAAACCCTCGCCAATCCCCGCCAGCGATACGCAGGCCGTGGAAAACCAGATGCGCCGCGCCCTTGGCCTGCAAGGGTCTGGACGCCCCGTCGCGCAGCAACGCCCCGATCAGGCCCGTGCCCGGCACAAGTTCGTGCAGGATGGCGGGGTCCCGGTTGTGGTCCTCAACCGTTCCGAAGATGCGACGGCGCCCTTCAAGGCACGCATCTCGGAGCTCGAAGCCTCGCTTGAGGCGGAGAAGGCTGCCCATGCCGCGACGCGGCGCGCCCTGCATGACGCTCAGCTTGCGGGCCAGGCGCTGCAAACCCGCCTGACCCATGCGGAGCTGGCACATAGCGACTTCCTGGCGGCGGAACGTCAGGCCCGTGAAGCCGCGGAGGTTGCACGGCTGCAAGCTGTCCAGCGGTTGGCAGCGACCCAGGCCAAGCCAGTCCGCCGCAAGCCCGCGCCAGTTTCCGCTGCCGAGCGGGAAGCGCAGCCGGTTAAATGGTGGTTGCCGAATTACAAGGCGAAGAGCAACTGAAAACGGGCGTCACCGCGGGTAGCGGGCTGGCCGGGTGAGACTGGGGCTGCGCTGTATGACTGCGGCCGGCACTGCGGCCCGGATCGGGATTCCTGAATAAAGCATGCGCTGTTTCGAAACGCGCATGAATGGCAAAACGGTATTTTCCGGGATCGTTTGTTTTCGATTGACGCCGCTGCCTTCCGAAAAAGCTTGCTGGCGCATTAGATAGTGAAACAAACCGGCGGGATCCGGCGCAGGGCCGGTTGGGCACGATGACTGCAGGGCAGCGGCATGCGCCGGTGCGGCCGCTCGACGGCCTGCTTGTGCTTTCGCTGGAACAAGCGGTTGCGGCGCCGTATTGCAGCTCCCGTCTGGCGGATGCAGGTGCGCGGGTCATCAAGGTCGAGCGGCCGGAAGGAGATTTTGCCCGAGGCTATGACCGGGCGGTTGCCGGGCTGTCCAGCTACTTCGTATGGCTGAACCGCGGCAAGGAAAGTCTGGCGGCCGATATCAAGGCGCCGGACGATGCGGCGCTGCTGCACAGCATCCTGAGGCGTGCCGACGTGTTCATCCAGAACCTGGCGCCCGGAGCCGCGGCCCGTGCGGGGTTTGGGTCGGAGGACCTGCGGCGGCGGTATCCGCGGCTGATCACCGTGGATATATCCGGCTATGGAGCCGGGCATGGCGCGGCGGACATGAAGGCTTATGACTTACTGGTGCAGGCGGAAAGCGGGCTGGCGTCCATCACCGGGCATCCTGCGGGGCCGGGCCGTGTGGGAGTTTCGGTGTGCGACATCGCCTGTGGGATGTCGGCCCATGCCGCGGTGCTGGAGGCGCTGATCGCCCGGGGGATCACCGGGCAGGGCGCCCGGATCGAGACCAGCCTGTTCGACGGGATGGCGGACTGGATGAATGTGCCGCTGCTGTATTACGAGGGGACGGGCCAGGTGCCGCAACGGGTGGGATTGGCGCATCCGTCCATCTGCCCCTATGGCGCATTTGCGACGGCGGATGGTCAACTGGTTTTGATCTCAATTCAGAATGAACGGGAATGGGCGCGGTTTTGCGAGATGGTCCTGGCTGAGCCGGATTTGGCGGGGGAACCTGGCTTCCAGGACAATACCGCCCGGGTTGCCAATCGTCCGGCGGTGGATGCAAGGGTCGCGGCCAGCATCAGGCTGCTGACGCGGGAGGCGGCTGCGGCGCGTTTCACGGCGGCCGGGACGGCTTATGGGTTCATCAATGGGGTGGCGGACTTGGGCGCGCATCCCGCGTTGAGCCGGGTTGATGTCGTGACGCCTGGCGGGGTGGCGTCCATCATCGCGCCTCCTGCCATCCGCGACGGGGCGGCGCCTTGGCTTGGGCCGGTGCCCGCCATCGGGGCGCATGGCGAGGCGATCCGGCGTGAGTTCGCCCGATAGCTAGGCCGAGGTGGCGCACGGGACTGGGATCAGCGCCGGCGTCGGGCTGCCGGTTGAGGACGGGCGCACGATATGAAGGCTTCGGGCCAATGCCCGAAAGGAGATCATCATGGATGGCATGTCGGTTGGCGCTGACGCCCAGGCCGAAGTCCTCGAGGGCGTGGCGCGGCTGTGCGCCGGCTACCCCGGCGAATACTGGCGCAAGCTGGACGAGGTGCGGGGCTACCCCACCGAGTTCGTGCGGGCGCTGACGGAAAGCGGCTACCTCGGCGCGCTGATCCCTGAGGAGTATGGCGGCGCCGGCCTGCCGCTGTCGGCCGCCGCGGCGATCCTGGAGGAGGTGCAGCGCCAGGGCTGCAACGGCGGGGCCTGCCACGCGCAAATGTATATCATGGGCACCATCCTGCGCCACGGCAGCCCGGCGCAGAAGGCGGAGTATCTGCCGCAGATCGCCGATGGGAGCCTGCGCCTGCAAGCGTTCGGCGTGACGGAGCCGACCAGCGGGACCGACACCACGGCGCTTCGTACTACCGCCCGGCGGGAGGGCGACGAGTATGTGGTGAACGGCCAGAAGCTGTGGACGTCGCGGGCCGAGCATTCCGACCTGATGCTGCTGCTGGCGCGGACGACGCCGCGGGACCAGGTGGCGAAGAAGACCGACGGGCTCAGCACATTCATCGTGGACATGCGGACGGTCAGGGACTGCGGCCTGACCATCCGGCCGATCCGCACGATGATGAACCACAATTCCTGCGAAGTGTTCTTCGACGACATGCGGATACCGGCCGCCAACCTGGTAGGCGAGGAGGGCAAGGGTTTCCGATACATCCTGTCGGGCATGAACGCCGAGCGCATCCTGATCGCGGCGGAGTGCGTGGGCGACGCCAAGTGGTTCATCGAGCATGCCAGCGCCTATGCGCGGGACCGGGAGGTGTTCGGGCGGCCGATCGGGCAGAACCAGGGGGTGCAGTTCCCGATCGCCCGCGCCTACGCCAACATGCGGGCGGCGGAGCTGATGGTGCGGGAGGCGCTGCGGCTGTACGAGGGCGGGGCCAACCCCGGGGCGGAGGCCAACATGGCGAAGATGCTGGCCGCGGATGCGTCATTCGAGGCGGCGAATGCGTGCATCCAGACCTTCGGCGGATTTGGATTTGCCGAGGAGTACGACGTGGAACGCAAGTTCCGGGAGACCCGGCTGTATCAGGTTGCGCCGATCTCGACCAACCTGATCCTGTCCTACCTGGCGGAGCATGTGCTGGGGATGCCGCGGTCCTACTGACGCCGCGGCAGGCGTCATTTTGATCGGCTTGCGGCGCAGCGGCGTCCCGGGCGAGACTGGCGCCTTGCCGGTCGCTGGATTGCCGGGACATGGCAGCGTGCGCGGATGGAACACGGGACGGCCCGAAAGCTGCACCCGTTATGGCGGGGGTGCTGCCGGGGCTGGTGCTGGCGGTACTGCTGGCTGGGCTTACGAGGGCGATCGCTGGCGGAAGGGCTACCTGCGTATGGCGGCAGCGGTTCACGGCGTTCCGGTAGCCAGTCTGGGGGTTGGCGCTGACCGGCGTCGTGCTGGGCGGCATCAATGGCGGGGTGTTCACGCCGACCGAGGCGGCGGCGGTGTATGCGTTCGTGACCGCGGTGCTCGTGCATCGCGACATGAGGCTGCGGGACGTGCCGCGGATGCTGCTGAACGCGGCCAACACCAGTGCGACGGTGCTGCCCATCATCGCCGACGCGGTGCTGCTCCCTCTCGCTCCGGGAGAGGGTTGGGGTGAGGGGGCGGGTAAGTGCCGCCTTCACTTGTGAAGGGATTTGGTTGGGCGGCGTGTGCGTGCGCCATTCGGCAGCCAAGACCCACTCACCCCGACCCTCTCCCGGGGGAGAGGGAGCAGGCGGTTAGATTTCCCGTTGCTCCATCATGCGCGAGATGCTGTCGGCCTGGCGGATTGCCAGGGCTACGATGGTCAGGGTGGGATTGCAGGCGGCGCCGCTGGTGAACTGGCTGCCGTCGGAGACGAACAGGTTCTTGATGTCGTGGGTTTGGCCGAACTTGTTCACCACGCCGTCCCGGGGTTTCTCGCTCATGCGGTTGGTGCCCATGTTGTGGGTGCTGGGGTAGGGCGGCGTCGGGATCAGGCGGGTTGCGCCCACCGCCGAGTAGACCGCCGAACCCTGCTGCACCGCGTGCGCCCGCATGGCGATGTCGTTCGGGTGGTCGTCGAAGTGGACGGAGGCGACGGGGAGGCCGAGCTTGTCCTTCGCCTTGGGGTCCAGGGTGATGCGGTTGGTTTCCCGCGCCATGTCCTCGCCGATCAGCCACATGCCGGCCATGTTGCTGTAGCCGTCCAGGGCGCTGGTGAAGCTGCGGCCCCAGGCGCCGGGGTCCATGAAGGCGGCCATGAACGGGACGCCCAGGCTGACGGTCTCCATCTCGTAGCCGCCGACGAAGCCGCGCTTGGGGTCGTGCCGGGCTTCGTCGCGGATGATGCCGGCCATCGTGGTGCCGCGATACATGTGCACCGGCTTCTCGAAGATGCCATAGACGTTGCCGGTCATGTGCCGCATGTAGTTGCGCCCGACCTGGCCGCTGCTGTTGGCCAGGCCGTCCGGGAACTTGGCGGAGGCGCTGTTCAGCAGCAGGCGCGGGCTTTCGATGCTGTTGCCGGCGACGCAGACCACGCGGGCCTTTTGACGGTGCATGGCGCCGTCCGGGCTGGCATAAACGACGCCGGTCACCTTGCCGCTGTCGTCGTGCTCGATCTTGACGACGTGGCTTTCCGGGCGGACCTCCAGGCGGCCGGTGTCCTCGCCCTTGGGGATCTCGGTCTAGAGCGTGCTCCACTTGGCGCCGGACTTGCAGACCTGGAAGCAGAAGCCGATCTGCTGGCAGGAGCCGCGGCCGTCGCGCGGCTGACTGTTGATCGCCATGCGGCCGGTGTGGACCTCCTTGTAGCCGATCTTCTTGGCCCCGGCCTCCATCACCCGGAAGTTGTTGTTGCCGGGCAGGCCGGGGATGCCGTTGGTGCGGGTCACGCCCATCTTGCTCTCGGCCTTGGTGTAGTAGGGCTCGAGGTCCGCCAGCGTGATCGGCCAGTCCAGCAGGTTCGCCTCCGGCAGGGCGCCGTAATAGTCGCGGATGCGGAACTAGTGCTCCTCGAAGCGCAGGCTGGCACCGGCCCAATGCGTGGTCGATCCGCCGACCGCCTTCACGATCCAGGCCGGCAGGTTCGTGAAGTCCTTGGCAACCCGCCAGGACCCGGAGGTCGTCCGCATGT
>DASWOJ010000335.1:0-20502 GCA_036398775.1 Acetobacteraceae bacterium | reverse complement strand
GCCGCCGTCGCGCGGCAGCGGGCCTGGGACGGTCCCGTGATCGGCTAAGGCCAGCAGCGTGCCCTCCGGCATGGTGTTGACCGTGTTCGGCGCGGCAAGGCCGGACACGTATAGCGTGTCGGGTGCGCCTTTGTCCTTGGTACCCGTGCTGGCGAACAGCAGCCGCTGCGCCCGCGCCCCGAGGTTCGCCAGGCGCTGGAAGCGGTCGCTGTCCAGCACGTCGCGATACGCCTTGTAGGCTTGCTGGCTGACCGCGATGCCCAGCGTGTTGCACAGGGCGGGCGGAACCTTGTCCATGACGGCGCGGTCCCACCGGCTGACGAACAGCGACGCGACGGACTGGACATCGGGCGGGAGCTTGGCGGCCACCCGGCGTTCCAGGCCCGCCATGTAGGCATCGGCCGCCGCCTGGTACTGCTCCGTGGAGAACAGCAGGGTCACGTTCACCGGAACGCCGGCGAAGATGGCCTCCTCGATGGCGGGCAGGCCCTCCGCGGTGCCGGGTATCTTGATGAACAGGTTGGGGCGGTTCGCCTGCGCGTGCAGCGCCTTGGCCTGCTTCACCGTGGCCGAGGTGTCGTAGGCGAGCAGCGGCGACACTTCGAGCGAAACGAACCCGTCCACCATGCCAGTCCGCGCATGGATAGGTGCGAACAAGTCGGCGGCACGGGTGAGGTCCTGCACAGCCAGGCGGAAGAACAGCGCCTCTCCCGACCGGCCCGCATCGAGTTGGCGATGTATCTCGGCATCGTAGGAAGCGCTGCGCGAGATCGCGTGGTCGAAGATCGTCGGGTTCGAGGTCAGTCCGGTGACCGACAGCGTGTCCACGTAACGCTGCAGCGTTCCACTGTCGAGCAGGTCACGTGTGATGTTGTCGAGCCAAAGGCTCTGACCGAGGCGGTTCAGCGTCTTGGGTGCGTCTGAGGACATGATGCGGCTCCTTTTAGGCTTCACCGTGCAGGGGTTTGCACCGTGGAACGAGGGTGGGTCGCCGGATCGCGGACGGGCCTGTCACTGACTGCCCTTCGGCGTCCCCGGACGGCCGCTGATGCCGGGCAACCGGTGTCCGACGGGATGGCTCAGCCCAAAGATCGCAGCCCCGAGCAGGGCCGCGTTGATCGTAATGATGCTGACCGGGATGCGAAGGGGGTTGGCGAAGCGGCCCTTGGCGGCAAAGGCGCGCATGAGCGCGCTGTCTTGAAAGCTGCGGCACCGGCCTGGGCGGCAAACTGCCGGCCAGGTAGATCCCGTCGGCCGCCATGACCTTCAGGGCCAGATTGCCGGCCTCGGCGCCCCAGACGTCGATTACGATGCGCAGCGTCCCGGCGGCGAGGGGGTTGTTGTCGGCATCGTGCAGTGCCGCCTCGACGATGGGCGGCGCCCGGTCGTGGGCGGCACCCAGAACAGCGCGGAATGCAGCGCTTTCCGAGAACGGGTCACGGGAGCGCACGTAATCATAGACGTTCGGCAGGCCAGAGCCGGCGCAGACCCGTTCGTAGGCCGCGTGGCGGAAGTGCTCGGTCAGGAACGTCCACAGGCCGGCTTGGACCTGGTTGATCGGGGCGAAGTCGGCGTGGCCGCCTTCGGAGGCGCAGGCGACGTAGCCGTGTCCGTTCCAGATCGGGAAGGCTTCGCCCAGCCCGGTGCCGGGGGCCAGCACGGCAACCGGGAAACGCTTCATGGCGCGGCCGGCATTGACCTCGGCCGTCTTCTCTGGCTGCAGGTACGGCACCGCGTGGGCGATCGCCTCCAGGTCGTTGAGCCGGGTGATGTGGTCCAAACCGAGGTCGCGGCACGAGGCCGCCTCTTCCTGGTCGCACGGCAGGTTCGTCAGGTGGGCGTGACCCGCGATCGCCGGACCTGCCACGTCGAAGCACGCGGCGGTGGGCCGTTCGCCGCTGCTGGCCGGGGACGCCTCAACGACCGGCTGCAACCCCTTGAAGTCGGCGCCGTGGAACTCCTGCTCGGCCACGAACTTGCGCGGCCCGGCATCTGCGGAGACGAGGGCCAGCCGGGTCGTGGTGGCGCCAATGTCGCCCGCGAGCAGCATCACGGGCCCTTCCCATTCCAGAGCTGCTGGATTTGTTCCAGCGACTGCCCCTTGGTCTCCGGCACCGCGTGGTAGATCCAGATCCATCCGACGCCGCAGAACAGCGCAAACAGCCAGAAGGTGAGTGAATTGCCGATCGCGCCGATGATCGATAGGAAGCACTGGCTAACCAGGAACGCCGAACCCCAGTTGGCCGCCGTAGCAACGGCCACGGCACGGCCGCGGATGTGCCCCGGGAAAATCTCGTTGATCACCGTCCAGACGACGGGACCCATGGAGAACGCGAAGCAGGTGATGAAGGCGACCAACGCCAGCAGCGTCACGATGCCGGCGCCGCTCGGCCCCGCGGCAGCCGCTCCCGCAGGGGCGGCGCCGATGAACCGGAAGGCGGTGCCGGCCACGCCCAGGCTGACGCCCATCCCGAGCAGCCCGGCCAGCAGCAGCTTCCGGCGCCCAAGGCGATCGACGAAGGCGATGGCGATCAGCGTGGCGAGCATGTTCACGCCGCCGACCGCCCACGTAGTCACCGTCGTCTGCGACGATTGCGTGACGAAGCCGGCGGAGGCGCAGATCTGGTCTGCGTAGTAGATGATCGCGTTGACGCCGGTGACCTGCTGAAACACCGCGAGCCCGACGCCTATCAACAGCGGGCGCCGCCATTTGCGGTGGAACACCTCGGCCCAAGAAACGCGGCCGGCGTCCCGCTGGAGGCCGGCCCCGATGGCGTCCAACTGCGGCTTGAAGTCGGCGCCGGGCCAGATTTTCTGAAGCTGCGCCGCCGCATCGGTCCGACGTCCCATCTTCATCAGCCAGCGTGGGGACTCCGGGGCCGCCAGCGCCACCGTCAACAACAGCAGGCCCGGCACCGCGGACGCGCCGAGCATCCATCGCCAGGCGTCGCCGCCCGCGAGCCAGCCATCGACCAGGTAGGCCAGGAAAATGCCGGCAGCTATCGCCAACTGGTAGGCGGACACGAAACGGCCGCGCAACGTGCTCGGTGCAAGCTCGGCGGCGTAGAGCGGTGCGGCGACGGCCGCCACGCCGATCCCGGCGCCGACGAGCAACCGTCCCGCCACGAGGACCACCGTGTCGGGTGCAAGCGCCTGTACGAAGGTGCCCAACGTGAACACCGTGCCGGCGACCAGGATGGTGCGCTTGCGCCCGACCCGGTCTGCCAGCTCACCCCCTGCGAGCGCCCCGAACAGCGCGCCGAGCGTCACCCAACTGGTGACCACCTCCACCAGCAGCGCACTGAGTGAGAACGTCGCCTTGAGCCCGTGCAGCGCGCCCGAGATGACGCCCTGGTCGTAGCCGAACAGCGCACCGGAGAACAGGATCACCGCAAGAACCACCAGCAGCCAGGGCGTGACTGCCTTGCCGGCGGGCGGCGGCGTCCCAGCTGCCGCGGGAGGAGCATGAACGACCGTTGCGGAGGGCGCTCCGGGAGAAGCTGTTCGAACCTTCATCGTGGGCGCCCCCGGTCTTTGCCGTTGCTGAAGAACGGCCTGATGCTGGCATGGCGCGAGGCGCCACCTTGCCATGTGCCGTCCCTATCAGTGGCCCGGGTCGTAGCGGAAGGCTCGGAAACTACCTACGCCCACATCTCAGGCCGTGAGCCCGTCCCTGATCGCCTGCAGCTCCCGCGCACGCTCCTCGGTCACCTTGGGATAACTCATCCCGATCCCTTCCAGGGTATCGACGACGACCTGGGACACGATCAGCCGGGCGTTCTGCTTGTCGTCGGCTGGCACCACGTACCAGGGCAAGTCTTCCGTGCTGGTTGCACTCAGGCACCCCTCGTAGGCCGTCCTGTACTGCTGCCAGAACTTGCGCTCCTCGATGTCGGCCGGGCTGATTTTCCAGTTCTTGTCTGGCTCGTCGATCCGCGCCAGGAAGCGCTGCCGCTGCTGCTCCTTCGAGAGGTGGAGGAAGATCTTGACCACCCGGGTGCCGTTGGCGTGCAGGTGGCGTTCGAGGTCCACGATCGACCGGTAGCGGCTGTGCCAGAGCTTGCGGTCATGGTGCGGCGGGTCCGGGATGTCCTCGCTGCGCAGAATGTCGCGGTGGACGCGGACGACCAGCACCTTCTCGTAGTAGGAACGGTTGAAGATGCCGATCCGCCCCCGTTCCGGCAGGTCCCGCGTGGTGCGTCAAAGGAAGTCGTGCTCCAGCTCGTTGGCGCTGGGATGCTTGAAGCTGAAGACCTGGCACCCCTGCGGGTTCACCCCGGACATCACGTGCCGGATCGCCCCATCCTTGCCGGCTGCGTCCATCACCTGGAAGATCAGCAGGACGGCATGGCGGCTGGACGCGTAATGGAGCTGCTGGAGCGCGCTCAGCTTTTTGACGTGCTCCGCCAGGATCTCCTTGTAGCCGGATTTCGATCCATACACGGGATCAACGTTCGTCGGCCGCTTCTTGAGGTCAACCTCCTCACCCTCGTGGACACGGCAATCCTTGGTGTGGATGTTCATCTCTTCCTCCGTGTGTGACCGATCATTCGGCGGCCTTCGGGGTAGGCGCCGCGGGCACCGTGGCCTTGCCTGCAGGGGAGCCGGCGGCCGCTTCCGGCGACTCCGCGTCGTCGATCGCCTGGGCGATGAAGTGCCCGGCACCCGCAGGATCTTTCAGCACAGCGGCCAGGAGGACGTCTCCGAGCTTGGTGTCCATCAACGTTGCGACCTTTGCGTTGTCCACGCGAGGCGATTGGCCTGGATCGGGCCTGGGCTGGGTCTCCGGGGATGGCGGCGCGGCGTGGTGCTGTGCAGCGGGTTCAGCAGCGGGCTTCGCGGCGGGCGGAGCGGGAGGTGTCGGCGCAGTCTCCGGTGCGGTTTTTGGCGTGGTTGCCGGTTCGGCGGCGGCGGCCGTGGCCTCCGCGTGAGCACGGTCGAGCAGCCAATAGGTGAGCAGCTTCGCCCTGTCGTTCACGAGAAACCACGCCAAGGCCCAGCCCCAGACAAGCAGCGCCCAGTACCAGGCCAGCGGGGTCACGAGGCCGAAACCGAAGATCGCGATGCAGGTCGCAATCACCTGCGTGCCCAGCACGGCGCCCCACAGGATGCGCGCGGGACGGATTGACCAGAACGGGCCGCGCGTGCGGGTCAGGAAGATCGTCAGGTGCCCGGCCACCGACAACTTCAGGTACATCATCGTCTGGATGTGCGCGCGGTCGAGGTGGAGGACGCGCTCGCCGAGATAGAACAGCCCGAACGCGGCGATCACGCCCAGCACGCCCAGCACCGTCGAGACGCCCAGGACCAGGCGCATGTTCCAGGCTTCCGGCGCGTCCCGGTAATGGACGTTGTCGTAGGCGATGGCCAGGATGGCGCCGTCGTTCAGCAGCGCCAGCATGACGATCATCACCGCCGTCAGAGGGTAGAAGTTGAACACGAGGATGGCCAGCGTCATGAAGAACAGCACGCGCAGGGTCTCGGCGATGCGGTAGATCGCGTAGCTGTTCATCCGCTGGAAGATGCGCCGGCTCTCCTTGACCGCCTCGATGATCACCGACAATCCAGGTGTCATCAGCACGATGGATGCGGCCGCCCGCGCGGCGTCGGTCGCGCCCGAGACGGCGATGCCGCAATCGGCCTTCTTCAGCGCCGGGGCGTCGTTCACGCCGTCGCCGGTCATGCCGACGATGTGGCCGCGCGTCTGCAAGGTGTCCACGATGTGGAACTTGTGCTCGGGGAAGACCTGGGCGAAGCCGTCCGCCTGCTCGATGGACCTTGCCGTCGCATCGGTCTCGTCGTGCTTGGAGTCGCCCAGGCTCGCGCCGTCGAGGATGTCGGCACCCATGTCCAGGGTCTTGGCGGTCTCGCGCGCGATGGCCAGCGCGTCGCCGGTGACCATCTTTATCTTGATGCCCATCTTGCGCGCCGTGGCGACCGTGGACTTCGCGTCCTCCCGCGGCGGATCGAACAGCGGCAGGACGCCCACGAGCCGCCACGCGCCGTCGCCACCGGCCCGCGCCACCCCGAGTGCGCGGAAGCCGCGCGCGGCGAAGTCGTCAACGGCCTTCGTCACCGCAGCCTTCGCGTCGCCGGTGCATCCCGCCAGGTCCAGGATGACCTGGGGGGCGCCCTTGCTGACCTTGAACACCGTGCCGTCCGCGGCCTTGACCGTCGCCTCCGTGCGCTTGTGGACGGGATCGAACGGCTGGAAATGCTGCACCGCGTGGCCCTGCAGCGCCTTCTGGTCCTTCACGCCGGCGAGCACGGCCAGGTCTATGGTGTCGTCGTTGTCCGCGCGCGAGGCCAGCGCGCCGGCGAGGATGACATCGGACGCGGACGCGTCGCCCACGCAGAACGGGTCGCCGAGGGTGAGCTTGTTCTGCGTCAGGGTGCCGGTCTTGTCGGCGCACAGGATGTCCACGCCCGCCAACTCCTCGATGGCGACGAGCTTGCTCACGATGGCCTGCTTCTTGGCGAGCAGGCGTGCGCCGACCGCCATGGTGACGGACAGCACCGTGGGCATCGCCACGGGGATGGCGGCCACCGTCAGCACCAGGGCGAACTGCAGCGTGGTGAGAATGGGGTCGCCGCGATACAGGCCGACGCCGATGATGACGGCGACCAGCGCGACCGCGAGCACGATCAGGTAGTTGCCGATCCTGAGCACGGCCTTCTGGAAGTGGCTGGTGGTGTGCGCCGTCTCCACGAGCTGGGCGGTCTTGCCGAAATAGGTCTTGCCGCCCGTGGCATAGACCAGCGCACCGACCTCCCCGCGCCGGATGATCGAGCCCGAGAAGATCGCTTCGCCGGACTTTTTCGTGGCCGGCAATGACTCGCCGGTCAGAGCCGACTGGTCCACGGAGACCTCGTCGCCGTCCAGCAGGCGCGCATCGGCCGGCACGATGTCGCCCAGGCGCAGGCGGACGACGTCGCCGGGCACGAGGTCCTTGGCTGGTGGCGTGACCCATTTGCCGTCGCGCTTCACCCGGGCCTTGATCGCCAGCTTGGCTTTGAGGGCCTCGATGGCATTGCCGGCCTGCCGCTCTTCCCAGAAGCCGATCGTCGCGTTGGCGACGAGCAGCAGCAGGATGATGAAGAAGTCGGGCCAGTGCCGGACGACGCCCGAAAGGACCACGGCCACTTCGATCATCCAGGGGATCGGCCCCCAGAAGTACGAAAGGAACTTCAGGATCGCGTTGGTCTTCTTTTCGGCAATCTCGTTCGGGCCGTACTTCTGCAGCCGCTTCGTGGCCTCGGCCTGGCTGAGGCCATCCGGCGACGTGCTCAGCCGCTTCTCCACTTCGGGCAGGGGGAGTGTCTTGAGGTCGTCCTTTGCATCCGGGGGCGAAGCCGGCTGGCCGTCCGGTGCCTTGGCCTGTTCGGCAATGGGCTTCGCCATGGCGGCTGTTCCTCTCGGATCTCTGTGGGCCTGCATGCCAATTTCGGATGCCGGCGCGACCCCAGCCAACAGGCCGGACCGGGCGACGTTCGGATGTAGGCAATGCGAGGTCAGGGAGGGGAGGGTCGGAAACTACGCAGAGGCGAACCGCCGGTCGGGCACGCACCGGAGCACGGCGTCGAAGTCGGCCGCCAGCAGGCTCGCACCGCCGATCAGCACGCCGCCCACGTCGGCCACCCCAAGCACCTCGTGCGCGTTGTCCGCGGTGACCGACCCGCCGTACAGGATGCGGATGCTTCCACCGGCGATACCTGCGAGCGCCACGGGGCAGGCCCTGATGTGGCGGTGAACCTCGCCGATCTGGTCGGAGGTGGGCACGTGTCCGCTCCCGATTGCCCAGAGCGGTTCGTAGGCGACCGCGGCCATGCCGGACCGGGCGAGGTCCTGCGGCAGGCTGCCCGCGACCTGGGCGCCTCACATGGCGAGCGCGTCGCCGTTCCGGCGCTGGGCTTTGGACTCGCCGATGCAGACGATGGTGGACAGCCCGGACCGCCAGGCTGCCGCCGCCTTCGCGGCCGCCATCGGGTCGGCTTCCCCGTGATGTAGCCGCCGCTCCGAATGGCCGACGATCAGCGCCGCCGCCCGCGCGTCCCTGAGCATCCCGGCGCTGACGTCGCCGGTGAACGGGCCGGAGGCTTCGGCGTGGCAGCACTCGCCGCCGACGCGATCCGGCCTGCGGCGGTCTGCACCGCCCGGGACAGCAAGGTCGCCGGCACGCAGATCAGCACGTCCGCCGCGGGCGGCTTGGCGTGAACGGATGCGGCGATGGTCCCGATCTCATGGAGCTAGGCCGCCAGCCCGTGCATCTTCCAGCTTCCGGCGGTCAGGGGCCGCATTCAGCGCGCCCTGGCGCGGGAGAGCCTGCGGACGGCCCATCCCATTCCGGCAACCAGCGCGAGGACGCCAAAGGCGGCCACGAGGCTGCCGCCGGTCAGGAACAGCGTGAGCAGGAAGCCTAGGGCGGCGGCGGCTGCCGCATACTTGCTCTCGATCAGCATCGGACCTTCCAGTTCAAGGCAAAGCCCCGGCACCGGTTGGGCCACCGCCGCAGGGGCGCCGGAGGCTGCACATTGGGGACAGGCGCGGTTCAATTCTCGGCAGCCCTGGCAGCAGCCTGATCCCTGGGCGGCTTGAGGCGCGTCCAGCGAACCGAGGTCACGGCCGACAAGCGACTGGCCTCCGGAACCTGCCTGGCTCCCTGAAGCTGCACGGTGCAATCGTCAGCGGCAGTGGAGCACCATCTCTGGAAGCTGGCCCGTTCCATTGATGGCAAGGCGGCCAGGCTGAACGTCGTCACGTTGTTGCCGCTTTCGCTGATCCTGAGCGACGTCAGCAGGCAATCGAACTGGCCGGCACCCAGACGCTGACAGGCGACCTTGCCTGGACCGAACGTCTCCGGTCCAACCGCGGCAAGCGCCGGGTTCGGCGTCGCGGTCATGCTGCTGAACAGGGCGATGAAGGCGATCCCGCCCCTGAACCTGCCCGCAAGGCGGAAACCTGACTGGGATGGACCGGCGCCGGCGCCCGGCGTCAGCGCCGCATGGTCCGGTCCGCTCCACGGCGGCCGTCGAGCCGGGGCGCCAGCATCGGTGCTCATCTGGCTCACTGGCCAGACCGTGCCGCTGCTGGCCCGGCGAAAGCGTCATGAACGGGCGGCACCTCGCCTGCGCCGGCCGCGCCGGGCGCCCCCACTGGCTGCTCGGTCGGCGTGGCGACCGATTGTGACGGCTTGGGGGTCAAGAATGCGCTGACCGCCATGCCGAAGGCCATGGCGCAGTAGAATATCGTGACCGGTACCCATTCCGGCAGCGATGAAGCTTCCGCTTTGGCCGCCCTGTCCTGCGGACCGCCCGGCGTCGTTGCCGGCAGGAGTTGAACGAGCCGTTCGGCTGTTACGCGAGCCTCTGCCAGCGCAGATGGCGCGAGTGGCATCTGGGCGATGCCCTGGGCCAGGCCCTCGATCACGCCGGCCCGGGGCAGCGCGGCCCATCTTGCCGCCTCCGCCCAGGGGTCATGGCCAAGCCGCGCGATCACCGACAGGATCGTGAGCACCGAACCGTTCAGCTCGGCGCCGACGTCGGCATACAGGAACGCATCGAGGCCCGAGTTCTTCAGGGCGAATGCGTCGGGAACCTTTGCTTGCATCATGCGCCTCCCGCCGGCCGGGGCCTTCGCCTCAGACCGCCAGCGCCGGGGAACGCGCGGTTCCCTCGCCAACGTGGCCTGGCCAGCCATAATGGCCGTGCAGCCGCTTCTCGAAGTCGCCGTCAATGATGTTGGCAGGGTTCCAGGACGGGCTGGACTTGACCTTGTCCCGGGTGACGTCGAGCCGGATGTGACGGTCCGACCAGTCCAGGTCCTTGACCGCATGGGGCGACATCAGGACATGCTGGCCGACCCACCAGTTCGAGGTGTTGATGATCAGGTAGCGGACGCCCCAGCTTTCGCTGTCAACAAGGAAGTTCTCGATGTGTCCGATGCTCCCGTCGGTAGCTTGGACGTGGTAGCCCGTCACCTCCGAGATGCTGCGCAGGTGGGGATCGCCTTCATCGTGGTTGACCTCGCCCCGCTCGGCTTCGCGCACGCCGCCAGTGCCGAAATAGGCCCGCGCCGACAGCGGCGCGGCGATCCCGCCCATTCCTCCGCCATACAGGCCTCCGCCATACGTGCCGGCGCCATACATACCCGCGCCATACATCCCTCCGCCCCAGAGCGGGTCCCACCCGTAGTAGCCATACAGGTCGCTCTGCATCTGCTGCGAGACCGGCCGGTCCTGGGCGATGTCCGGGCTGTCCTCCACCTGCGTCTTCGTCAGCGCAACGGTGAGTGCCCGCGACCCGTAATCCGCATACTCGACCGCCGACGGGTGGACCAGGACCTTGCGTCCCGTCAGCCACCTGCCGGTGTCAACAACCAGCCAGCGCACCTTCCAGGTGCTGTCGTCGAACAGGAAGTCGCTGACGGTTCCAAGGCTGCCATCCTTCGCCTGAATGTCGAACCCCTTGAGCGACGATACAACGTTCAGCATGGTGCGTTCCTTCCGCTTGCAGCCACGATCCCCGACCCCGGCAGCAATGAGCCGCATGGAGGCCAGGGCATTGGGCACGGCACACGATGTGGCCGGCTAGGCCGAGGGATCACAGGCTCGGAAAATACTCATGCAAGGCAGGCTTCCCGAAACGCTCAAGGCCCCGAGCGGGTCCGGGACGGCGGCATTCAGTTGAGGCGTCGGGCGACCGGAACACCGTTCCGGAGATCGCGGAGGAGCAGGACGCGCCCCCGCCACCGGTCGGCCAGTGCCGTGAACGTCGGCGTCCGACGTGCTGGGAAGCAGCTTCGGAAACTACTCAGGTGACCATGTCGCGCGTGTGCCGGGCGACCGTGGCCTCCTCGTCCGTTGGGATCACGCGCACCTCGACCCGGCTGCCTGACGTTCTGATCCGGCCCGTTCCGCCCGAGTTGGCGGCGGCGTCCAGCTCCACGCCCAGCCAACGCAGCCGCTCGCACACCATGGCGAGGGCCTCCACCGCGTGTTCGCCGACCCCGCCCGTGAAAACGAAGCCGTCCAGCCCGCCCAGCGACGCCGCCATCGCCGCGGTCTCCTGCCCGGCGCGGAACGCGAAAAGCTCCACCGCCTCGCGCGCCCGCGGGTCGGCGCTGGCGCGCAGCGTTTGCAGGTCGCCCGACAAGCCGGACACGCCGAGCAGGCCGGAGCGTTAGTACAGCGCATGTTCCGCCTCGTGCGCCGAAAGCCCCTTCTGCTGCATCATGTACAGCACCACCCCGGCGTCCAGGGTGCCGCAGCGCGTATCCATCACCAGGCCGTCCAGTGCGGTGAAGCCCATCGTGGTGTCCCGACTGCACCCGTCCCGCATGGCGCACAGGCTGGCGCCATTGCCCAGGTACGCCACGACGACGCGCCCGGCGGCAAGGCCCCGCGCTTCCTGCCTCAAGGTGCGCGCGATGTACTCGTAGTACAGTCCGTGGAACCTGTGGCGCCGGACGCCCTCGCGCGGCAGAGCGAAGCGTGCGGCGACGGCGGGCATGGTGCTGTGGAAGGCGGTGTCGAAGCAGGCGACCTGGGGCAGGCCGGACCGCAGCCCCATCAGCGCACGGACCGGGGCCAGGCTGTGCGGCTGGGGCAGCGGCGCCAGGGGCGCCAAGTTGCTGGACAATGTCTGCCGTCAGCCGGACTGGGGCGGTGAAGTCGCGCCCGCCATGCACCACGCGGTGCCCCGCCGCGGCGAGGGTGCCCGGTTACACGTGGCCTTCCGCCCAGGCCAGCAAGGCGCCCAGCATGGGGTTGTACTCCGCGTCCTTAGCCTGCCAACGCTTGTCTTCAAGCACCGAGCCATCCGCACCCTTGGCGGTGAAGTGCGGGGCGCCGCCGACGCCCTTGATCCCGCCCCTCGACATGAGGCCGAGCCCCCCCCTTCGCGGACCTCGAACAGCCCGAACTCGATGCTGCCCGACCTGGCGTTGAGCGCGAGGATGGCGTCCGGCGTCAGGCGGCAGGCCCGGCCGGGGCAGGCTGGCGGAACACCCGCGCCAGGGCGTCCTGCGCCCCCTGCTGGATCTGCTTCAGGTGCGCCTCGCCCTGGAAGCTTTCGGCGTAGATCTTGTAAACGTCCTCCGTGCCGGACGGGCGCGCGGCGAACCAGCCGCCGTCCGTCGACACCTTCACCCCGCCAATCGGGGCGCCGTTGCCCGGCGCCGCCGTGATGGTGGCGCGGACCTTCTCCCCCGCTAACTCCGCCATCCCGATCCGTTCGGGCGTCAATGCCTTCAGTTGCGCCTTCTCCGCCGTGGTGGCCGGGGCATCAATGCGCTCGTACCAGGACTGGCCGAGGTCCTGCGTGATCCGGGCATAGGCGGCGGCCGGGTCGGTCCCGGTGCGGGCCGTCATCTCCGCCGCCAGCAGGCCCATGATCAAGCCGTCCTTGTCCGTCGTCCAGGCGGACCCGTCCCGCCGCAGGAACGACGCCCCGGCGCTCTCCTCCCCGGCGAAGCCCAGCGTGCCGGCCAGCAGCCCCTCCGTGAACCACTTGAACCCCACCGGCACCTCTGTCAGCGCGCGGCCCAGCCGGGCGGCCACGCGGTCAATCATGCCGCTGCTGACCACCGTCTTGCCGACCGCGGCCGCCAGCCCCCACGCCGGGCGGTTCGCGAACAGGTAATCTATGGCGGCGGCCAGGAAGTGGTTGGGGTTCATCAGCCCCCCTGGCCCGGCCACGATGCCGTGCCGGTCGGCGTCGGTGTCGTTGGCGAAGGCGACGTCGAACGTGCCGCGCATCCCGACCAGCCGCGTCATCGCGTAGGAGGAAGAGCAGTCCATCCGTATCCGCCCGTCCCAGTCAGCGGTCATGAACCGGAAGGTGGGGTCCACCACATCGCTGACGACGGTGGCGGCGATGCCGTAGCGCTCGATGACCGGCTGCCAGTAGGCGACCGCCGCGCCGCCGAGCGGGTCTATGCCGATCCGCACGCCGGACGACCGGATCAGGTCCATGTCAACGATGCCCCCGAGGTCCGCGACATAGGGGCCGATGAAGTCGTGCTTGTGGACGTGCCCCGATTGCAGCGCGCGGCCGAGCGGGATGCGCCTGACGCCGTCCAAGCCCGCAGCGAGCAGGGCGTTGGCGGCCTGCTCGATCCCGCCGGTCACGGCGGTGTCGGCCGGGCCGCCGTCAGGGCCGTTGTACTTGAAGCCGCCGTCCTCCGGCGGGTTGTGCGACGGGGTAATGACGACGCCATCGGCCAGCCCCGCGGTCCGCCCGCGGTTGTGTGACAGGATGGCGTGCGAGATGACCGGCGTCGGCGTGTAGCCGTCGTGCTGGTCCACGAACGCCTCCACGCCGTTGGCGGCGAACACCTCCAGCGCGGTGGCCAGCGCGGGGCGGGACAGGGCGTGCGTGTCAATGCCGATGAACAGCGGCCCGGTGACGCCGGCCCGCTGGCGACGCTGGCACACCGCCTGGCTGACCGCCAGGATGTGCGCCTCGTTGAACGTGCCATCGAGGGCGGACCCGCGGTGGCCCGAGGTGCCGAAGGCGACGCGCTGCGCGGGAACCGCCGGGTCGGGCACGGTGGTGAAGTAGGCCGTGACCAGGCGCGGCACGTCCACCAGAAGTGCCGGAGGGAGCACCTCGCCGGCAAGCGGGCTGACCGTCATGGGCCGTCCTTTCCATCAAGCGTCACCTCGACCAGGTGCGCGCCGCCGTCGTCCAGCAATGGCACAGGTCCCGCCGCCATGTCCGCGCCATCCAGCCGGATCGAGGCCACGCCCCGGCACACCCGCCCGAGGTTCTCGACGATAACGCGGTAACGTGCGGAGCGCCAGACGATGGTGGCCTCGAAGCCCGGCCAGTCCCGCGGGATGCAGGGGTCCACGTGCAGGGTGGCGCCCAGGATGCGTAGGCCCAGGATGCCCTCAACTCCCGCCCGCTGCATCCAGCCGGCGGAGCCGGTGTACCAGGACCAGCCGCCGCGCCCGACATGCGGCGGGGTGGAGTAAACGTCGGCCACCACGGCATAAGGCTCCACCTTGGACCGCTCAGCGTCCGCCTGCGTCAGCCCCCGCTGGACCGGATTGAGCATCCCCCACACCGCTGCCGCCCGGTCCCCGTCGCCCAGCGCCGCGAAGGCCAGCACCGTCCAGGTGGCGGCGTGTGTGTACTGCCCGCCGTTTTCCCGCAGACCCGGCGGGTAGCCCTTGATGTAGCCGGGGTCGTGCGGCGTCCGGTCGAACGGCAGGGTCAGGACCAGCGCCAACCCCTCATCGGCCCGCACAAGCTCCCGCGCGACCGACGCCATGGCCTGCGTGGCGCGGTCCGGCGGCGCGGCACCGGACAGGACCGCCCAGGACTGGGCGATGGCGTCAATCCGGCACTCCGCGTCCAAGTGGGAGCCGAGCGGCGTGCCGTCGTCGTAGTAGGCGCGCAAGTACCATTCGCCGTCCCAGGCCGCCTCCAACGCCGGCCGCAGCGCCGCGGCGTGGGCGCGCCAGGCTGCCGCGCGTGCGTCGCCCCGCGCCTCGGCCAGGGGCGCGAAGGCCAGCAGCGCCGCGTGCAGGAACCAGCCGAGCCAGACGCTCTCGCCCCGCCCGGCCTCGCCGACGCGGCTCATGCCGTCGTTCCAGTCGCCGGTGCCCATCAGCGGCAGGCCGTGCGCGCCAGTGGCCAGGCTGTGGTCCAGCGCGCGGGCGCAGTGCTCGAATAGGGTCGCACCCGCGTCCGCGGCGTCAGGAGTAAAGAAGCGGTCGTGCTCCGCCGCCGTCAGCACCGGCCCGGCCAGGAAGCCGACCTGCTCGTCCAGCACAGTCGCGTCGTCCGTTGCCGCGATGTAATGCGCGGCGGTGTAGGCCAGCCAGGCGCAGTCGTCGGAAATCCGCGTCCGTACGCCCATGCCGGATTGGGGCAGCCACCAGTGCTGCACGTCCCCCTCCACGAACTGCCGCCCCGCCGCCCGCAGCAGGTGCTCGCGCACCAGGTCCGGGCGGGAGGCGGCCAGCGCCATGCCGTCCTGCAACTGGTCGCGGAACCCGTAAGCCCCGCTGGCCTGGTAGAACCCGGCCCGCGCCCACACCCGGCAGGCCAGCGTCTGATACAGCAGCCAGCCGTTCAGCATGAGGTCCATCCCCCGGTCAGGCGTCCGCACCTGCACCGCGCCCAGCACGCCGTCCCACAGCCGCCGGACCCCGGCCAGCACGGCGTCCAGGTCCGCAGCGCGATACTTGGCGACCAGGACGCGGGCCATCTCTTCGTCCGCAGCCTCGCCGAGCACGAAGACGACCTCGGCGCAAGCGCCGGGCAGCAGGTGAACCGTGGCCTGCATGGCGCCGCACGGGTCCAGCCCGGCGCCCACGCGGCCGGACAGCGGCGCGGGGCCGGCGGCACTCGCCGCATGGTCCAGCGAGCCGTGGCGGCCGATGAACTCGCGCCGGTCGCCGGTCCAACTCGTCTGCCCTCCTCGCAGGTCGGCGAAGGCGACGCGGCCCGCGGCAGCCGCGCTCCAGGGGTTGCGCGCGAACATCGCACCCGTCTCGGCGTCCATCTCTGTCGTGACGAAGGCCGCCGTGGCCGTGCGCGAGTTGCCGAGGACCCACTCCACGTAGGCCGACACGGTTAGGGTCCGGGTGCGTCCGGACAAGTTGTGCAGGTGCAGGCGCGACAGCTTCACCGGGTCGTCGGTCGGCACGTACTGCACCAGGCTGCTCGCGACGCCATAGGCGATGCGGTCGAAGGTGGAGACGCCCCGGCCGTGGCGGGCCACGTAGGTTGCCGCCAGGTCGCGGCGCGGTGAAGCGGTCGGGCACCACAGGTCCCCGGTGTCCGCGTCCCGCAGGTAGAACGCCTCGCCGGAGCAGTTGGTCACGGGGTCGTTCGACCAGGGCGTGACCTGGTTCTCGCGGCTGTTGCCGCTCCAGGTGTAGCCGCCGCCCTCCGCCGCGACCAGGAAGCCGAAGCCGGGGTTGGCGACCACGTTGATCCAGGGCGCCGGCGTCGCCTGGCCAGGGCCGAGCACGACGACGTATTCCCGGCCGTCGTCGGCGAAGCCACCGTAGCCGTTGAAGAACTCAAGCTGCGGCACCGGCGGGATGGCCTTGCCCGGGTTGCGGGCCTGCGCGCGTGGGACTGGCGGGACCGCCGCCGCCCGCACGCGGAGTTGGTCGGACAGGCCGCCGCGCTCCGCCACCAGCACGACCCGCGCCACCGAGGCCAGCAGGGCGACCATTGCCGCCGGGATCAGGTCGGCGCGCAGCAGGAACACCGCGCCTTGCGCCGCAGCCCCGGGCGCCGCTGGCGTTCGGGGCTGCGCCCGCACCAGGGCCTCCAGCGCGATCTGCAAGTCTTGCGAGTAGGACGCGGCGTGCTCGTTCAGGATCACCAGGTCCACCGCGAGCTGCTTCAGCCGGAAGTACTCGTGGGCGAGCAGCAGTTGCCGGACCATGTCCAGGTCGGCGCCGTCGCGGATGCGGAGCAGCAGGATCGGCAGGTCGCCGGAGATGCCCTGCCCCCACAGCCCCGCCTGCACCCCGGCGCCCCGGCGTATGGCGTCGGACCCCGGCCGCAGCCCCGGCCCGGCGAACACCAGGTGCCCCGCCAAGGTCTGGAACAGGTCGGCGTCCCGCGGATGGATGCCGAGGTGGCGCAACTGCACCTGCGCCTGCGTCCAGGCCAGGGTCGAGGCGCGGTCGAATGCCGCGGCGTCCCGGTGCTTGTCCATCGCGCCGGCCAAGGCGGCGCGGGAGCCGGCGGCCATGGTCCAGAACGCGACGCGCACCATCGCGCCGGGCTGCACGGTCACGCGGCAGCGCAGCGCGAACACCGCGTCCAGCACCGTGCCCACGGTCCCTGACAGCGCCCGTCCGTCCATGGCCGCCGCGTCGCGCACGCCTCGCCCGCGGCCCAGGAACTGGGCGCGGTCGGTTTCGGCCTCGATGAGGCCGCCCCCGGCGCCGTTGTCCACGACAAGCAGGTGCGCGGCCCAGATTTCCGGCTCGGTGGGCGTCCGGCGGCGGCGGGTGGCCAGGATGGCGCTCCCGTCGCCCAGCCGCTCCGTCTGCACGAACATCTTGGCGAAGGCCGGGTGCGCGATGTCGTCGGCCCCACGGATCAGCGCCAGCTCGGCGTAGGAGGTGATCTCGATCGTGCGCGCCGCCGGACCGGCGTTGGTCACGGAAACGCGGCGCACCTCCGCATCCTCCTCGGCGGAGACCAGGACCTCCATCATCGTCGTCAGCGTGCCGTCGCGGCGGGCGAACTCCGCACGGTCCTCCCCGAAGGCCACCTCATATTCGTCCGGCGCCGCGCCGGCCGGCTGCAACCCGGCGGACCACACCCGGCCCCGGCCGGCCCCGCCCCCGACATCGCGCAAGAGGATGTAGGACCCCCAGTCGTCCAGCGTCGGGTCCTCCCGCCAGCGCGTCAGGGCCAGGTCCCCCCACCGGCTGCTGCCGGACCCGGCGGTCGTCAGCATCACGGCGTAGCGGCCGTTGGACAGCAGGTGCGTGACCGGGGCCGGGCCGTCCGGGATGCCGGAGCGGCGCCCGCCGGGCAGCACGGCCGCCTTGCTCGTGGCGGACGGCTTGGGGTCGATCGGCAGGGGGCGGGCCATCGCCACGTTGCACGGTGCGCGCTCCTGCAGCAGCAGCTCCGTCGCCTGGATGATAGGTTCGGCGTGGAACCGCGCCCGCACCATCCCGTCCAGCGCGGCGTCGGCGATGGCGACGATTGTCATGCCCTGGTGGTGCGCCATGAACGCCCGCACCACTGCCACCTTCTCGCCTGCCGGGACCCGGCCCGGCGTGTAGTCCAGCGCCTCGTAGAAGCCGTAGCGTCCCAGCGCCCCGGCCTCCGTGAGCCGGGCGAGGTTGGCGACCGCCGCCCCGGGGTCCACCATCGCCGCCAGCGCGGTCGCGTAGGGCGCGATCACCAGGTCGGCGTCCAGGCCGCGCTTCAGGCCCAGGCCGGGGATGCCGAAGTTGGAATACTGGTAGGTGTACTCCACGTCCCGGACGTTGTAGGCGGACTCCGACACGCCCCATGGCACCCCGTGCCCCGCCCCGAAGGCGGCCTGCCGGCGCACGACCAGCCGGCTGGTATCTTCCAACAGGCTGCCCTCCGGGGCGCGCATCACCAGGGACGGCATCAGGTACTCGAACATCGAGCCGGACCAGGACACCAGCACGGCACCGCCCGCGGTGGGCGTGACGGCGCGGCCGAGGCGGAACCACTCGCGCGAGGGGATGTCGCCCTTGGCGATGGCCACGAAGCAGGCCAGCCGTGCCTCGGACGCCAGCAGGTCGTAGCAGTTGGCGTCCAGCGCGCCCTCGTCCGCCAGGTAGCCGATGGACAGCAGCTTGCGCTCCCCATTGCGGAGGAAGCCGAACTCCATCGCCAGCGCCATGCTGCGCGCCGCCTGCTCGATGGCAAGTAGGCGGGGCGCCAGGACGGCTGGACCGGCGGGGTCCTTGCGGTGGCTCTCTGCGGTCCGGTGCAGCGCGGCGGCCCAGAACGCCAGGTCCGTGGCGCCGGGCTGGTCCGCGGCGAGTGCCTGGGCCAGCGCGGCGGCTGTCCGCGTGTCCGCGTCGAGACCCGACAAGTCGCCAACTGGCGCCGCAAGCCGGGCGTCAATCGCGGCGAGCGCGGCGCCAACCGCACGCAAGCCCGGCGGCGGCGCGCCCGTCCCGGTCAGGCGCACCACTTCTGCGTCGGCGAGGCCGACCGTGTCGGCCAGCCCCGCGCGCCACGATGCGTCCCCGCCCGCGCCCGCCCGCCAGCCGCTGCACGCGTTGGCGAGCGCGATCAGGTGCCCGGCCAGGTTGCCGCTGTCCACGGTGGAGACGTAGGGCGGCTCCAGCGGTCGCAGGTCGGCCGTGTCGTACCAGTTGTAGAAGTGCCCGCGGAAGCGTTGCAGCCGGGCCATGGTGGCCAGCGTCGCCTCCAGTCGTTCCACCGTGTCGGCCAGCCCGGCCCAGCCGAAGTCGTGCGCGGCTGCCGTCGAGAGTAAGTAGAGGCCGATGTTGGTGGGCGACGTCCGGTGCGCCATCACGGGCGCCGGGTCTTCCTGGAAGTTGTCGGGCGGCAGCATGTTGTCGGCGGGCGTCACGAACGCCTCGAAGAACCTCCAGGTCCGGCGGGCCGTCGTCCGCAGCGCCTGGATGTCGGCCTGGGACGGCATCGGGCGGCCCCGTGGGGACACCCGGCTTGCCCAGCAGGCGACGGCTGGCGACGCCATCCAGGCCAGCGCGAACGGCACCGCGAACAGCCAGGCGCCCGACCCGGCCCAGGCGGGCACCACCAGCGCCAGCGCACCAAGCGCCGGGGCGCCGGCCATGCGCCTGTAGTAACCGCTGACGCCCAGAGCCGGCCCTTCCGCCGCCTGCGCCGCCGTCACCCATTGCAGCAGGTGGCGGCGCGTCCAGCCCATCCGGACCAGGGTGCGCAGGATGGCGTCGCCCATCAGCACCGACTGGTGCGCCAGGAACACGACGGTCAGCCCGGCCAGCGCCGCCGCGTGGCGCAGCCCGCCGCCCAGCACGCCGAGGTAGCTGCGGAGCGACACCCACCGTGCCCCTGGCGCCACGTTGGCCAGCACCGGCAGCAGCGCCGGCAGCACGATGGTCAGCAGCACGAACCCGGTCCAGGCCAGCGCGGCAGGCGGCGGGAGCGCCCACCCGGCCAGCAGGGCGGCGACCGCCGCGGGCGCCGTCAGCGTCCGCCGCAGGTTGTCCTGCATCTTCCAGCGGCCCATCGCCGGGATCGCGTCGCGCGCCTGCCGCCCAGCGCCGCGCACGATCCCGGATGCCATCCACGGCAGCAACTGCCAGTCGCCCCGCGCCCAGCGGTGCTGGCGCAGCGCCGCGACGGCGTAGCCGGACGGGAACTCCTCCACCACCTCGATGTCGCTGGCCAGCCCGGCGCGGGCGAACACGCCCTCGAACAGGTCGTGGCTCAGCAGCGTCGAATCCGCCACCCGGCCCCGCAGCGCCGCGTCGAAGGCGTCCACGTCGTAGATGCCCTTGCCGGCGTAGGAGCCTTCGCCGAACAGGTCCTGGTAAACGTCCGACCCCGCCGCCGCGTAGGGGTCTATGCCGTCCATGCTGGAAAAGATGCGCTGGAACAGGGAGCTGCCGCGTCCCGTGGGCAGCGACGGCGTGACCCGCGGCTGCAGGACGGCATGACCCTCGACCACGCGCCCGTGCGTGGCGTCCAGCCGCGGCGCGTTGAGTGGGTGCGCCATCTTGCCCACCAAGCGGCACACCGCGCCGCGCGGCAGCCGTGTGTCGGAGTCCAGCGTGATCACGTAGCGCACGCCGGACGGCACGGCAGGCGGGTCCACGAAGGTCGTGTCCGCCGCGCCGCGCAGCAGCCGGTTTAACTCGTGCAGCTTGCCGCGCTTGCGCTCCCAGCCGATCCAGCGGTCCTCGCCCGCGTTCCAGACCCGCCGGCGGTGCAGCAGCAGGAAGCGGTCGCCGCCCGGCGCCGGGCCGTGCAGGCGGTTGAGCCGGGCGATGCCGGCCGCAGCGGCGGCGAGCA
>DASWOJ010000334.1:0-6126 GCA_036398775.1 Acetobacteraceae bacterium | reverse complement strand
GACTGCGCATGGGCCAGACGGATGACCGGCGCGGGCAGGCTGGCGAGGGTGGCGAGCAGCAGGCGTCGGTTCAGGGTCATGTCGGGCCTTCTGACAGGGAGAGTTGGTTCGATTAGGGCCGCACTCCGACCGCCACGTGCGCAACGGCGCCGAGCGATACCTCGCCCGTGTGGCCGTCCGCCAGCAGTTGGGCGGTGAACGCATCGAGCACGGCCTGCCGGCGCCCGCCGAGCCCGTCCAGCATCGCCGCCATGCCCGGGGCAAAGGCGAGCGACGCCGCAAGCTCCCCGGCAGAAGGCGCATGCAGCACCGCCTCGATGGTCTCGACCCCGACGGATTGGAAACCGGCGCCGGACAGCAGGCGGGACAGCAGCCCGGGATCAATGAACCGGAGCTGGGCCGGCAGCTCGCCGGGCGGCGGCGCCCCGCAGACGGCCATCGTCGCCGCGCGCAGCCGGGCGGCTAGCTCGTAGCGGTGCGGCTGGGTCCAGGTCACGATGGCAGCGCGCCCGCCGGGCCGCAGCACGCGGTGCAGCTCGGCCATGCCGCGCGCCGGGTCGGGGAACAGCACGATCCCGAAGCAGGACAAGGCACGGTCGAACGCGCCATCCGGCAACTCCAGCGCTGTGCCATCTCCTACGGCGACGGTGACGGCCAGCCCGGCTTGGGCCGCCCGCGCAGCGATCCGTACGGCCATGGCGGGCGAGGCGTCCACCGCCGTCACATGCGCGCCCTGCCGCGCCGCCAGGAGTGCCGCACCGCCGGCTCCGGCGGCAACGTCCAGCAGCGTCAACTCGCCTAGCGGTCCCAGCAGCTCCAGCGCCCGTGCGGCGAAGGCGCTCGTCAACGGCTCGAACACCCGTTCATAGGCGGCGGCGTGGGCGTCCCAGCGGGCCGGCTGCTGGTCAGGCTGCAACGCCGCGCCTATGAGCATGGGCGGGCGCCGGTCCCAGGAGAGTGCCATGGCAGGGTTCGAGGCGATTCAGGATGCAACGCGGTTCTCACTCGGCCTCGGGCTGACAAACGAGTGCAACCTCGCATGTTCCTTCTGCTACCGCGACCCCACGCGCACCGACCGGCTGACGCTGGCCCAGGTGCAGGACGTGATGGGCCGCCTGCCGGTCCGGTCGGTGAACCTCGGCACCGGCGAGAACGGGATGCACCCGGAGTTCGGCGCCATGCTGGCCTACCTGCGGGCGCAGCCGGTGAAGCTGACCATCACCTCCAACGGCTACTCCGTCGCCGTGCTGCAGGACGAGGACCTGACCGCGTTCGCCGAGGTGGAGTTCTCGCTCGATTACGCGACGCGGGAGGAACAGGACGCGCAGCGCGGCGCCGGCAACTGGGACCTGGTGCACGAGCAGGCCGCGCGCTGCCGCCGCCTGGGCGTTGGCGTCACGATTATCGCCGTGATGATGCGGACCAATTGGGACCGGCTGGCGGACATCGCGGAGGTGGCGGCGCAGTTCGACGCGCCGCTGCGGCTGAATGTCTATCAAGCCGTCCGCACCGACGCCTTCGCGCTCACGTATGACGAGTACTGGGGCGGCTTTGCGGCGCTGTTCGCGCGGACCGACGTGGTGGCGATCGGCGAGCCGCTGGTGCGGGCGATGGCCGGGCTGCCGCCGCGGGCCGGCGGGTGCGGCGTGGCAACCGTGCGGGTCACGCCCCGGGCCACGGTGCAGCCCTGCGTGTATTGGCCCGGCGGCGGCGAGCCTCTCGACCTGCTGCTTGGCCTGGGGGCGGACATCACCGGAACCCAGCCGTTCACCGACGCACGCTCCCTGCCGGACGCCTGCGCCGGATGCGTGCACGAGGCCGCCTGCCACGGTGGCTGCGCCGGGCGGCGCCGGCTGCTGGACATGCTGGACCAGCCCGACCCCTACTGCCCGGTGATCCGCGGCGGCGACCGGCGCCTGCAAATCCGCATGGCGCCGAGCCGGGAGATGGCGAAGCTGGAAAGCGCCTGCACGACCATCGTCATGGCGCGGCGCTGACCACGGCGCCGGGCTACGACGCAAGGCGGTAGGCGCGGCCGAGCAGCGACGGGCCGGTCAGCACCCCTGGCCCAGCCCGGCGCACTAGGGCGTCGAGCCCGAGGACCTGGCCCACCCGGTCCAGCGCGAAAAAGCCGTGCGTGATGATGATGAAGATGTATTCCCACGGCCACTCGGCATCGTTGCGATACAGCCCGATCCACAGGTTGAGGGTGAAGGCGATGCCGACCAGGCCCGCCAGGCGCACGGCGAAGCCGAGCATCAATGCGGCCCCCAGCAGGGTTTCGGTGAGAAAGACCGCTGGGTCGAGCAGGGCGATGTGCGCCAGGAACACGTCCCGCACCAGGGCGGCATGGACGGCGAAGGCCGAGTTCTCGGTGAGCTGTGTGGTCCAGTATAGGAAGCCGCCTGAGACGGGTAGCGGCAGCTTCCACAGCGACCCCTCCAGCCACATGGTGCCGATCAGCATTCGGAACAGCAGGATCAGTAGGTTGCGGCCGGTCCGCTGTGCCGGGTCCTGCGACCAGACCTGGGCGGCGATGACGATGCCGCCGATCAGCAGGGCGGCATAGAGGACCACGAGGATGTATTTCGCCGGGCCGAGCGCGTTGTGGTCGGGCGTGTTGCCGATCAGGAAATACAAGCTGTCGAGGAACGGGTTCGTACGCATCGGTAAGCACTCCGCTCAATACAACATACGGCCATTCGTTCGGGCGCAGCCAGGTTTTGGTTACTTACACTGGTGACCGGCACCGCGCTATCCTGCGCCCTGTCTAGGCGTGCTCGCCCCGATTCTGTATCGACTTGCGAGAAGGGCGAATTTAGCCCTTCCTTTCAGAGCGAAGCTGGAGGCGGTGCTGCCAGTCCACAAGACCGTGGCTCTTGTCAGGTTCCAGGTATTGCGGAGTGGCTCTTATTGGGTTCCGGGATGGTGCTGAGTTTGTCACGCGACCAAGCCGGCTATCTGGGTACCGAGCAGGGCATTGCCGCGTCGGCACGTGTTGTGCACGAACTGGAAGAAGCCAAGATAAAGCAGCAGCTTGTCCTGCGAAATGCCGCAATGTGGGCGCAGCCAGGAGCGCAGCAGCGACCAAAACCCCTTAATTGTATTGACATGGACCTCGCAGAACCCATCACCGTCTTCGTCGCGGGCATACTCACCTCGAGCGTGGCAGACTGTCTTGTGCCCGTAGTCCCAGGCCGGTAGGCGGGCGTAGATGCTATACTCGTCCGTGTGGACGAGAGTGCCCGGGGCGACCGCCGCGGTGATGATCGGCTTGATCGTGCGCTGCTGCACGTTGGCCAGCATATGCAGCATAACTTGGCCACCGCGTTGGATCAGGCCAAGGATCGGCAGCTTGTCCTTTTCCAGCGTGCCGCGGCCCGGCGCGCCTGCCAGCTTGCGGCGCCGTCCGAGCCACCCCTTTTGGCCACTTGTTCCGGCTGGCCCTTATGCTCGGCCACGAAGTAAACCTCATCGATTTCCACCTCGTCTTGCAGTTCTACCGCCGGCACCTTGGCGACCAACCCGGCGCGCAGCTGCTCCGTCATGGTCTGCACGTCCGAAGCATCCAGGCTCAGTTCCTGGGCGATCTGCCAGTTGGAAAGGTTCAGGCCTATGAAATACAGGCACAGCACCCACACCCGCAGCGGCTGGTGGTGCCCGGCCAGTACCGTTTCGGTTAGGTCGTCGAAGCGTCCAGCGCATGCCTTGCACCGGGAGCGCTGCCGGCAGGGCTGCGTGTCGTCGTGACCGTCGCGGGTCACTGTATCGTTGTCGCAGGCAGGGCACCGGATGCCCTCCGGCCAGCGGCGCTGGCGCACGAAGGCGAAGCACTTCGCATCGTCCATCAGACCCGAAAGGTTGACCAGGTCGGATACAGCCATGACGCAAGCTCCTCGCGCGAGCCGGTCAGCTACTCCCGATCCCGTCTTTGTACCAGCCGTCCTCAGCCCCGCGCCAGGAACCCGAAACCACCACCCCGGAACCCAATAAGAGCCTCGCCGATTTGTTGGAGCTGATCCTCACAGACGAGGGATACAGGGTGGTCCTGGCGGGCAACGGTCGCCAAGGGCTGGAACGCCTGGCCGATGGTCCGCTGCCCGACCAGGTCATATGCGACTACATGACGCCGGTTCTCAACGGCGCCGGCCTGATCCTGGCGATGCAGGCGAACGAGGCGTAGCGCGGTATTCCTTGCGTCGTCATGACTTCGATGCCGGAGGCGGTCATACGTGCGCGCATCACTGGGTATGTCGCTTACGTCCGAAAGCCGTTCCAGCTTGCCGCCATGGTGCAACTGGTCACGTCTATCCTCGATAGCCCTCGGGTGAGGAAATGATTGTTTGTGCATATCCATGCCGCCCTTGAGGTATTCGAAGTCTGGGAAGCAATGGCAGGCGCTTAATGGAGCGCCTCTCCGCTTCGGCCTGACGCTCTGTACCACTTTGCAAAGTGACTGGCAGGCGGAATGACACAGCGAGCTATGCTGGAATTTGGGTGACGCCATGATCAGGCGGCGCTCTGTGCTGGCGTGTTGGTGACCTCGACGCCGTTGCGGAATGTGACGCTGTCCAGCCCCCATTGAGTGTCCGGGCAAAATGTCAGTGCAGCCTTGTAGCTGGAGGCTGTGGTGAGCCGGTCGGCCCGGGACGGCAGGACGGCATCGGCATGCCAGAGAGCAAGACCTCCAGCGCGGGCGGTCGGTAGCCCAAGGAGGAGTGCGGGCGTACGGTGTTGAAGTGCACCCGCCGTTGCTTGATCAGGGTCTTGGCTTCAGCCAGCGTGTTGAACACCTCCATGTTGAGCAGCTCGTCCCGTAGCTTGCCGTTGAAGCTCTCGACATAGCCGTTCTCCCAGGGCTGCCCGGCTCGATAAAGGCCGTCTTGGCACCGACGCCGCTGATCCAGCCCTTCACGGCTGCCGCCACGAACTCCGGCCCATTGTCCGAGCGGATGTAGCCAGGCGTACCGCGGGCGATGGACAGGTCGGCCAGGACGTCGATGAACTCAGCAGACCCCAGCTTGCGCCCGACCCGGATGCACAGGCACTCGCGGGTGAACTCGTCCACGACGTTCAGCATGCGGAGCTTGTGCCCATCCCGGGTCCGGTCCTTGACGAAGTCGTAGGCCCACACCCTATCGCCCACTCGGGGCGCAGCCGCACGCACGAGCCGTAGTTCAGCTACAACCGGCCCCGCTTCGGCTGCCGGGCTGGCACGCGCAGCCCCTCACGCCGCCAAATCCGTTCCACCCGCTTGTGGTTGACCCTCCAGCCCTCGGTCCGCAGCAAAGCCGTGATCCGCCGGTAGCCGTAGCGCACATACTGGCGAGTCCAGTCAAAGATCACTGCCGTCAGCGCCGCCTCGTCGTCGGCCGCCTCTGGCGCCCTGCGCTGCGTCGAACGATGCTGGCCCAGCACCTTGCAGGCAAACCGCTTAGACACGCCCAGCTTGGCCGTGACATATTCAACGCACGTCCAGCAACGAGGGGCGCTCAGAAGTTTCCTGAGGCGGCTTCCTTCAACACCAGCTTCTCAAGCGTCAGGTCAGCCACCGCACGCCGCAAGCCCCCATTCTCCTGCTCCAACACCTTGAGCCGCTTCACCTGGTCCAGCTTCAGCCCGCCATACTCGGCACGCCAACGGTAGTAGGTCGCCTCCGTCACCCCGATCGTCCGGACACCCTCGGCCACCGGCTTGCCTTGTCCCACCAAAACCTTGACCTGACGCAACTTGGCAACGACCTCCTCCGGCTTGTGATGCTTGCGCGCCATCCCAGTCCCTTCCGTGTTCACACCGAAGTCTCACCTCCAGCGGAACACTTCTAGGGGGGCAGGTCAGTGCCTCCTAAACGGTGTGGATAGGCATGGAATAGGGGCTCATCCGCAGCCTCGGTGCAGATCGTTATCATGCGGCACGGATCAGTCGCGCCCTGAGCAGGTCGAGCTTTGCTCGCCCATAGCTCTGGCGTTTGACCAGCTTGAGATGGGTGATCTGTCCCTCGACTTGGCCGCTGCTCCAGGGCAGCGTCAGGGCTGCGCGCACGGCCTGCTCGTCCTGACGCAGGCCGGCGGCAAAGCCGTGCAACTCGCTGTTCGCGGCATCAGCCAGCCAAGGGGTGAGCGCATC
>DASWOJ010000333.1:0-15825 GCA_036398775.1 Acetobacteraceae bacterium | reverse complement strand
CGCATGAACAAGCGACGGCAGATGCGCTGGTCACCCCGCGGCGCCCATCGCGTGCTTCACGTCAGGGCCGCGGTGCTGGACGGGCGATTTGGCCACCCAGCAATCCAGCGCGCAGCGTAGCGCCCCAGGTTTTTGACACTCTCTTACACCAAGCGCACGGTCCCGTTCTGGCCGCGCGTTAGCGATCCATTCGGGAAGCCTGGGGAATGACAGTGCCGACCTTCTCACGTCGCGGCATGCTGGTCGCAGCCGGGGCGGCGCTGGCTCGGCCCGCGCTAGCTCAGGGGGCTGCCAGCACGTTGCGCTTCATCCCGTCCGGCGCGCTGTCCTCGCTGGACCCTATCTGGACCACCGCCTACGTCGTCCGCAACCACGGCTACATGGTGTTCGATACCCTGTATGCGACGGATGGCAGCTTCCAGGTGCATCCGCAGATGGCCGAGGGCCACGAGGTCGCCGGTGATGGCCTGACGTGGACCATACGGCTGCGCGACGGCCTACGTTTCCATGACGGCGCGCCGGTGCTGGCCCGGGACTGCGTGGCCAGCATCCGGCGCTGGGCCGCGCGGGACGGGTTCGGCCAGTCGCTGATGGCGCAAACGGAGGAGCTTGCGGCGCTGGACGACCGCCGCCTGCGCTTCCGGCTCAAGGCGCCGTTTCCGTTGCTGGCGGAGGCGCTGGGCAAGCTGTCCAGTCCTGTGCCGTTTATGATGCCCGAGCGCCTGGCGGGAACTGACCCCACGCAGCAGATCAAGGAGGCCGTCGGCTCCGGCCCGTTCCGGTTTCTCGCCGACGACTTCCGGCCCGGCACCAGCGCGGCCTGGGCGCGCTTCGACGGCTACCTGCCCCGCAACGAACCCGCGGATGGCGCCGCGGGCGGCAAGGCCGTGCGGATCAGCCGGGTGGAGTGGAAGTCCATCCCCGACCCCACGACGGCGATGGCGACGATGCAGGCCGGGGAGATGGATTGGCTGGAGGCACCGTCGCCCGACCTGCTGTCCCTGGCCGCAGGACGCGCGGACCTGACCGTGTCCACGCTGGACAAGAACGGGACCTACGTGCTGCTGCGCTTCAACGCCCTGCACCCGCCGTTCGACGACGTCGCGGTGCGCCGGGCGGTGCTCCATGCGGTGCGCCAGGACGACTACATGCAGGCGATGGTCGGCCCCGGCCGCTACCGCGAGTGCAAGGCATTTTTTCCGTGCGGCACCCCGTTGTCCACCAGCGCCGGGTCAGAGGCGATGGACGAGCGGCTGGACGCGGCGCGCGCCATGCTGAAGGCAAGCGGCTATGACGGGCGCAAGGTCGTCATCATCTCGCCCAGCGACCAGCCCATGCTGCCCGCCCTGGGCGACGTGACCGCCGACCTGCTGAAGCGGCTCGGCATGGCAGTCGATCTCGTGGTGACGGATTGGGGCACCGTGCTGTCCCGGCGGGCGTCGCAAAAGCCACCGTCCGAGGGCGGTTGGAACATCTTCCACACCACGGCGGTCTCGTCGGAGTTCATCAGCCCGGCATCCCATTTGGCGCTCCGCGGCAACGGAAGCGCCGCATGGCCAGGCTGGCCCACCGACCCGGAGATGGAGGCGTTGCGGACCCGGTGGTTCGCAGCCGCCGACCCGGCGGCGCAGCGCGCCGTAGCTGCCGACATGGAGCGCCGGGCGTTCGACCAGGTGCCCTATGTGCCGCTTGGGCAGATCCAGCAGCCGACGCTATTCCGCACCGCGGTGCGAGAGATCGTGCCGGCCAGCGCGCCCTTCTTCTGGAATCTCCGCAAGGGCTGATATGGGGTCACCTCGGTCCGGACTCAACCAGATCTCAACTTGCGATGTCGGCGCTTATCGCAAGTTGAGGGCCGAGTGACCCAGGGGTAAGAACTTGCGGGGCCACCAGTTTGGGCGCGGCTCCCCAGAGATGGGCCTTGTGAAACCGATCGTCTGAACGCAGCATCCTGCTCGCACATCGGATGAGGGAAACGCCAATGACGGCTCCCCTGCGCATCGGCATAGACATCGGCGGCACCTTCACCGACTTCGTCCTGCTCGACCCCGGCACGGGCGCCATGCGCCTGCACAAGCGCCTGACCACGCCGGAGGATCCGGCCGTCGGCGCCCTGGACGGCTTCCGCGCCATCCTCGCCGAGCACGGCGCCGCGCCGTCCGGGGTCGCGGATATCGTGCACGGCACCACCCTCGTGACCAACGCCCTCATCGAGCGCAGGGGCGCGCGCTTGGGCCTCCTGACCACCGCCGGCTTCCGGGATGTGCTGGAAGCCGGGACCGAGCAGCGCTACGACATTTACGACCTATTCTTGCGCTACCCCGAGCCGCTGGTACCCCGGCGCCTTCGGCTTGAGGCAGCCGAGCGCATCGACCGTGATGGCCAGGTCGTCACCCCCCTGGACAGGGCATCGGTCGAACGAGCGGCGCTGGCGTTCCGGGCGCAGGGCGTGGAGGCCGTCGCCGTCTGCTTCCTGCACGCCTACCGCGAACCACGGCACGAGCATGAGGTGGCGGACATCTTGAGAGGCCTGTTGCCGGGTGTCTCAGTGTCCATCTCGTCTGAGGTGGTGGCGGAGATTGGCGAGTACGCCCGCTGCGTCACCACCTGCGCCAACGCCTACGTGCAGCCGCTGATGGCAGCCTACCTTGGGCGCTTGCAGCGGGAGCTGCGTGCCAGTGGCTTCGCCGGACGGCTGCGCTTGATGCACTCGGCGGGCGGCCTATTGTCGGTTGAGGCAGCTCAAGCGGCCCCGATCCGGTTGCTTGAGTCCGGCCCGGCCGGCGGCGCGCTGGCCGCAGCGCTGCTCGGCGCGCGGGCAGGCCATGCCGACCTGCTGGCGTTCGACATGGGTGGCACCACGGCCAAGGCGTGCCTGATTGAGGCGGGGCGGCCCGGTATTGCGCCCCTGCTGGAGGCCGGGCGGGAGCACCGCTTCAAGAAAGGGTCGGGCCTGCCGATCAAGGCGCCCACCGTGGACATGATCGAGATCGGCGCCGGCGGCGGGTCCATCGCCCACATGGACGCAGTAGGGCTGCTGCGGGTCGGGCCGCACTCCGCAGGCGCAGCCCCTGGCCCGGCCTGCTACGGCCGCGGCGGGACCGAGCCAACCGTGACCGACGCGAACCTCGTGCTCGGCTACTACGATCCGGCGTTCTTCCTGGGCGGCACCATGGCGCTGGACGTAGCGGCGGCTCGCACGGCGCTGGCCCGCGTGGCCGAGCCGCTTGGGCTGTCGGTGGAAGCCGCGGCCTGGGGCATGCACCGCATCGTCGTGGAGGCCATGGCGGACGCGGCCCGGGTTTACCTCGTGGAGCGCGGGCGGGACCCGCGGCGCTATGCCATCGTCGGCTTCGGCGGCGCCGGCCCGGCCCACGCGGCGGAGGTCGCCCGCGCGCTCGGTGCGTCAGAGCTGGTCGTGCCGCCCGCCTCCGGCGCTGCGTCCGCGCTCGGTTTCCTGGCTGCGGCGCCCTCGGCCAGCCGCGTGCGCTCCCTGCCGATGCGTCTGCACCCCGGCGCGGACCTTGCGCCTGTCCAAGCCGTGCTTGCGGCGCTGGAGCTAGAGGCGCGTGCTGAACTGGCCGCAGGTGGCGCAGCCGAGGGCATCCGGATTGAGCGCAGCGCCGACATGCGTCTGGCCGGGCAGATGCACGAGATCCAGGTGCCGCTGCCGAATGGCGACCTGGACCTCGCGGCGCTGCCCACGATCACCGCGGCGTTCGAGGCGGTCTATGCCGCCCGCTACGCCGCCTTGCAGCCCGGCGCCACGCTGGAGACCGTCAGCTTCCGCGTCACCGCGACAGGGCCGGCACCGGTCCTGGCCCTGGGCGCCCAGGGCGGCGCGGGCGGCCCGGCCCGCAAGGGCACGCGCCGGGCCTGGTTCGGCGACGGCTTCCAGGACGCAGCCGTTTACGACCGCTACGCCCTCCAACCCAGCGCCAGCATTCCCGGCCCCGCCATCATCGAGGAGCGCGAGGCCACCACCGTCGTCCACCCCGGCGACACCCTGCGCGTGGACGACGCTGGCAACCTGCGCGTCAGCATCGGCGGCGCAAGCCAGGTCGCCCTGGTCACGCCCCGCATGACCCACGCCGAGGCGCGCGCTGCCATCGAGGCCGACCCGGTCGCGCTGGAGATCATGTGGAGCCGCCTCACCACCGTCGTGGACGAGATGTGGCTGACTATCTGCCGCACCGCCTTCTCCCTCATCATCGCCGAAAGCCAGGACTTCGCCTGCGAGTTGCTAGACCCGCAGAGCGAAACCCTGGCGCACTCGCCACGCGCCATGCCGGTGTTCAACCTGACGCTGCCGCGGGCGGTGAGGGCGCTGCTGGCGCGTTTTCCCGTGGACACCTTGCAGCCCGGCGACATGCTGGTGACGAACGACCCCTGGCTATGCGCCGGGCACCTGTTCGACATTGCCGTGGTGACACCGGTGTTCCGGGGCGGAACGGTGGTGGCTCTGGTCGGCACCGTCGGCCACGTCGCCGACATCGGCGGCACCCGCGACAGCCTGCGCGCCAGGGAAATCTTCGACGAGGGCCTGCAGATCCCGCCGATGAAGCTGGCGCGGGCGGGGACGGAAAACGAGGACCTATTCACCATCATCCGTGGGAACGTCCGCAACCCCGACCAGGTGATCGGCGACATCCGCGCATTCATGTCCGCCAACCGCATCGGCGCGGAGCGGCTGCTGGCCTTCATGGACGAGTACGGCCTGGCCGACCTGCAAAGCCTGGCCGCCATCGTGCAGGACCGGGCCGAGCAGGCGATGCGCGCCGCCATTCGCGCGCTGCCAGATGGGGAGTACGCCAGCAGCGTGACGCTCAGCCCGGTGGACGCGCCGCTGACCTTGCCGCTGCGCCTGTCGGTGAAGGGCGACACTGTCCACCTGGACTTCACGGGTGCCCCGCCGCAACTGGCGCAGGGCGGGGTGAACTCGACGCTGAACTACACGACGGCTCACGCCACCTATCCGATGAAGTGCATGTTGACGCCCGGGGTGCGCGGCAACGCCGGGGACTACCGGCCCTTCACGGTGACGGCGCCGGAGGGGTCCATCCTGAACTGCACCCGGCCCGCCGCCGTCGCGGCGCGGACGCGGACCGGCTGGTACCTGGCCCCGGCCGTGTTCCGGGCGCTGGCTGACGCGGCGCCAGAGGCCGTGCAGGCACCGACCGGGCTGCCGGTCGCGGTGAACGTGTCCGGCACCGACGCAGCCGGGGGGTTCTATGCCGACCACCTGTTCATGGGCGGCGGCCAGGGCGGCAGCGCGCACGGTGACGGCAAGTCCGGCCTGCTGTATCCGACCTCCGCCGCCAACACGGCGGTCGAGGTGTTCGAGGCTCGGGTGCCTGTCCTGGTCGTGGAGAAGACGTTCCTGGCCGACAGCGGCGGCCCCGGCGCCGGGCGCGGCGGCCTGGGCCAGCGCGTGCGCTTCCGCAAGCTGCACGACGATGGGCTGCCGACGCTGGCCGCGCTGTTCCCAGAGGGCGCGAAGGCAGTGCTGCCCGGCCTGGCCGGTGGGCTGCCCGGCGGGCGCGCCTTCGCCGGGGTCCGCACCCCGGACGGCACGTTGCTGCGGGACTGCGGCGCGGGCGAGCTGGTGGCGCTGACCCGCACGAACGAGGTGGCGGAGGTCGTGTTCGCCGGCGGCGCCGGGTTCGGCGACCCGCGGGGCCGCGCGCCGGACCGGGTGGCCGCAGATTTGCAAGATGGGCTGATAAGCCCGGATGCCGCCCGCGACACCTATGGCGCCGCCCCGGCCCGCGCAGCCGAGTGAAGGAGGCCAGCCCGTGGACACCGCCCCGCCGCAGACCATCTCCGCTGCCCCTGCTCGCCATCCCACTATCTTCGAGCCTGCAACGCTTACCCTCCTGGCGGTGCTGTGCGTCGTGGGCGCCGTCATTGGGATGCAGTTGCTGGTCACGCTGGGGGTCACGGCGAACACCTCGATCGTCGGCGCGCTGGTGGCGATGGGGCTGGCGCGGGCGCCGCTGCGGGCGTTCGCGCGCTACCGCTCCATCCACGTGCAGAACCTGGCGCAGAGCGCCATCTCCGCCGCTACCTTCGGCGCGGGCAACAGCCTGCTGCTGCCCATTGGCATCCCCTTCCTGCTGGGACGGAACGACCTGGTGCTGCCGCTCTTGGGCGGCGTCGCGATGGCGATGCTGGTGGACGCGACGATGCTGTATCGCCTGTTCGGCACCCGCGCCTTCCCGGCGGAAGGGGCGTGGCCGCCCGGGGTTGCTGCGGCAGAGGCGATCCGTGCGGGCGACGAGGGCGGGCGGCGCGTGCTGATCCTGGGCGGCGGGTTGGCGGCGGGGGTGGTCGGGACGGGGTTCCTGGGCATCCCCATGTCCGCTTTCGGCGTCGCGTTCATCGGCAACGCCTGGGCGCTGACGATGTTTGGGATCGGCCTGCTTCTGCGCGGCTACTCGACGCAGTTGTTCTCCGGCGTGCTGCCTGGCGGCGACATGGCCAAGGCGTTCATCCCGCACGGCATCATGATCGGCGCCGGGCTGGTCGCGCTGGTGCAGGTTGGGCTGGTGATGGGCCAGCGGGGCGGGGCGGAAAAAGGCGGCGGGACGCGGCGGGACCTCGGTCTGGGTGCGTTGGCCTACCTGGGGATCGCCGTGCTGATCGCGTTGGGCGGCGGGATCGCAGCCGAACTGTCGGTGCCCATGCTGATCGCCTTCGTGCTGTATGCCGCTTTCGCGGCGCTGGTGCACGAACTGATCGTTGGCCTGGCGGCGATGCACTCCGGCTGGTTCCCGGCCTTCGCGGTGGCGCTCATCACACTGATAATCGGCATGCTGATCGGCTTCCCGCCGGTGTCTCTGGCACTGCTGGTGGGCTTTTCTGCCGCGACCGGGCCGGCGTTCGCCGACATGGGCTATGACCTCAAGGCCGGGTTCCTGCTGCGCGGCCACGGGGCCGACCCGGCGTTCGAGGCGGAGGGTCGGTGGCAGCAATACCTGGCGGCGATGTTCGCCTTCGTGGTCGCAGGCATCGTCGTGCTGCTGTCCTACAAGTCCTACTTCGCGCAGGGCCTCGTGGCGCCGGTGGCAAAGGTCTATGTCGCCACTATCAAGGCCGGTGCGACGCCCGGGGTGGCGTGGCAGTTGCTCCTGTGGGCCGTGCCGGGGGCGCTGCTGCAGTTCCTGGGTGGGCCGAAGCGGCAGCTTGGCGTCCTGTTCGCGACGGGGCTGCTGATCTTGTTCCCAATGGCCGGCTGGGCCGTGCTGGTAGGGGTCGCATGCCGGCTGGCCTACGGGCGCCTGCGCGGGGCATCGGCGCAAGCGGAGATGGAGGTGTTCGCCGGCGGCGTCATCGCGGGCGACGCGCTGACTGGGTTCGCCAACGGCGTCGCAGCTAACCTGCGGCGGTAAGGTTGCCGAGCAGAATTAATACGCGAGAAGGGCTGTTACGGCGTGTTATCGTGACATCGGGCAGAACACCTGTCGGATCCGGCCGATGCCGCTCGCCCCACGCGCCGCCGCCTGGAAGCCTAGTACTGGCCCTTGACCACGGAAGCCTGGACATCCCGCGCCTCGGCCAGCGAGGTCGCGATCACGTTGGTGAACAGGCGCATGTCGGTCAGCAGGGTTGCCAGGCCAAACCCGTCTTCCAGCATCCGGCGCACCATCGCCGGCGACCCGCAATGAATGCCGGCCGCCTTCCCGGCCGCAAGCGTCTTCGTGCGGATGGCGGAGATCGCGTTCTGGACCGGCGCCTCCGGCAGCAGCGTCGGCGCATAGCCCAGCGAAAGGCCCAAGTCGGCCGGGCCGATATATACGCCGTCGATACCGTCAACCTCCAGGATCGCGTCCAGGTTTGCCATGGCCTCGGCTGTTTCGATCATTGCGAACGCCATGATGAAGTCGTTGGCACTTCGGGCGTAGTCGGCACCGTGCACCTGCATCGCCCGGGTCGGCCCAAAGGACCGGTTTCCGGCCGGGGCATAACGGCAGGCCGCGGCGAGGCGCTCTGCCTGTTCGCGGGTGTTGACCATCGGGCAGATAACGCCAGTGAAGCCGGCGTCCAGCGCTTTCATGATCGCGCCGGGTTCGTTCCAGGGAACGCGGCACAAGGTGGGTGTGCCGAATCCGTCAACGACCTGCAGCATGGCCAGGGCGGCCTGGTAGTCGATGAGGCCGTGCTGCAGGTCAATAGTGACCGTGTCGTAACCCGCACGCGCCATGACCTCGGCCGTTACGGCGGAAGGGATGGAGCACCATCCGTTAACGGCCTTGCCGCCAGAGGCAAGGTGCTGCTTCAGGCCACGTTGCGCGTTGGGCATCCTGACGTCTCCTCTTGGATTCAACTGCCGCCCAGGGCTGCGGCGTCAGGAAGGAAGTATTCGGTCCAAGCCTTTGGGCGGGTGCGAAGTGTGCCGATGCGGTTCAGGAACTCCGCAAACCGCAACGTGCCTTCGGGTTTAACGTCGAACACCATGTCGGGAAGGCCAAGCAAGGCAACCAGTTCGGCCTGAGCCATACGGTCCTTCGACGCCTCAAGATAGTCCCTCGCTGCTTGCTCGGGATCGCTGCGTATGGTGGCGATGGCTTCTGCAGAAGCGGTTGCAATGGCTTTGACCAGCAGGGGCTGCTGTTCGGCGAAGCGGGTCGTCGTGAACATGACCGCCGTGGACAGGGGCAATCCCAGGATGTCGGTCGAACTCGTCACGACGTGCGCGCCGGGCACGCTATGAAGCTCGCGCGTGATGAAGGGCGGCGAAGCGAAATGGCTGCGTATCTCATGGCTTGGGTTCATCATGGCGCCGTAAGCGTCGCCATGTCCGAGCTGCACGGCGTTGGTGTTAAAGCGGCGCCATTGGTCGGCGCCATAGGCCTTCTCTGCGGCGATCTCCAATAGGATGGCCTGGGTGGACACTAACACGGTCGGAACCGCAATCCGGTCGTTCGGCCCGTAATCGGTGATGGCATTCAGGCTTGGATCGCGGCTGACTAGGGCGGCAGGCAGTGCCGAGTTCGAGACGATGCCTTTCACGCCGCCGCGGGTGCGATCCCATAACAGCAGCATATTGCCCGGCCCGGCATTCACCACGTCCACCGCGCCTGCCAGCATGGCATCCGTCGCGTTGCCGCCGCCGGGAAAGTCGATCCACTCCACTTGGGCGCTAGGCAGGCCCAGCCGCTCGGCATGTGCCTCGACCAGGCGACGCTGCTGCATCAGGTAGGTCGGCAGGAAGTTGATGCCCTGTATGCGCGCGATGCGGAGGGTTGGCCTGGCTTGCGCGCGCGATGCGGCGGCTTGGAGCGTTATCGCAGCCGCCGCGGTCACAAGTCGGCGCCGCTTCATCATTCCGCTTTCCTCCCTGCCGACTTGCCGCTCAGGGTACTTGCGTCTCCATCAACGGGCAAGCTGGCTGGTCGGGCCTGTGGCCTACTGCATCCTGGCCTTCCTGGAAGACGACCAGCACCCGCGACCCTACCGTACAGCCTTACCATTTCGCGTGAGTTATGTCGGCGCATTGCGACGCGCGGCGTTATTTTGACGCAAGTCGGTCATGGAGGAAGCGTTGCTGCCTGGCTCGGATGGGGAAGACGGCTAGCCTTGCGCCAACATCAGATAGAGGCCGAGTTCGTTTGCTTCCGTGACTGCCACCGCATGCCAACCGCATGAGAAAACAGGGATTCGGCACTTCAAGATAGAACGCACCCGCCCCCTCGATTTCAGACGCCGGACACCATTGATCGCGCGCGTGCCAGCTACATAGCTGCCCTTACCAGGCGGTCAGAATGCTAGACGCTGCCGCTGATGGCATCCGGCATCCGCCGCCGTTGCCAGACGTTGCGGCGGCATGGACGCACCCGAGATCTACCACTTCGCCGACGACGGACTTGGCTTCCCAAACTCGCCCCTGCCGTTGCTGGTCTACCGGGCAGCCCTCACGCCAGACCCGGCCGCCATGGTGCGCGCGTTCGCCGAACAGGGCTGGTCCAATGCGTGGCGCAACGGCATCTTCGGCTACCACCATTTCCACACTATCGCGCACGAGGTGCTAGGCATCGCCTCGGGCGAGGTTAAAGTCATATTCGGCGGCCCATCCGGTTCAAGGATTGCAATGTGGGCCGGGGACGTGGTGGTGGTTCCTGCCGGGGTCGCGCACTTCAGCGCGGGCCAGAGCCCGGATTTGCTCGTCGTGGGTGCCTATCCCGGCGGGTCGACATACGACGTCCGGCGCGGCAACCCCGCCGAGCGCGAGATTGCGATGCGTGCCATCGCAGCTGTGCCGCTGCCAGACAACGATCCGGTATTGGGCCAGGAGGGCGGCTTGCGTGGCCTCTGGACTAGGTAATCTCCCCAGCCTTTGCTGGCCGTGGCGCGACAGGTGCGACGCCATCTGGCCCGGGGCGGCAGGCGCAAGGCGCAGCGGCCCTCGCCGGCCCTGGAACGCGCAGCCCGGCAACTCGCCGCCGAGTTGGGCGGTGAAGGAAGTGACGACGACGCCTGATCCGGGGTGGCGGACTTGGACTGCACCTTGCTGCCCTGCCGACACGGCCAGTACGGCGCCGTTCTCGAATGCTAAGTAGCCGAGAAGGTGAGGATTGTGAGTCGACGCGGGATTCCGGCGCCGATCAGCGTTGCAAGTACCTGAACCGCTTGCAATCTGAGGGGGCCCGAGACGATGCCGAGCAACAGGCGGCTTCCGGCGGTGCTCATTACGGATCATGGCGACGATCCGGGCCAAATTCTATACAGCATCTGTCAGGAAAGACACTGACTAGCGGGCATCCACGTGTTGGATATCTGAATGGGTTTCCTCACGGCTCAGACGCCTTGCGGCGTCCCGCTCACTGACCGCTAGATTATTTTCCGTTTTCCTGGCTGCGAGATGCTATGCGGGACAGGCCCGCACAGCCGGGAGACGGGAGTAAAGGCTCATGTTGCGTCGTGGCAGTTAATCCGAGGCTACCCGGTGAACCGGACCACGCTGGCTATGAGAGCTCGGAAGCAGATGCCGCCGGTGCCGAGGCTGAGCAGGCCGGTAGGGATGCTCCCACGCCGGAACGAACCCGCCTGATCGTCGGGATCGGCGCTTCTGCCGGCGGGATCGACGCGTTCAAGACGTTCTTCTCGAAGATGCCGGCTGGCATCGGCATGGCCTTCGTCATCGTCCAGCACCTCGATCCCAACTACGACAGCTCCCTGGCTGCGATCATCGCCGGCTACACCACCATGCCGGTGCGGCTTGCCGAGGAAGGGATGCCGGTCGGCCCGGACCAGGTCCATGTCATTCCGCCCGACGCCATCCTGACGATCAAGGGCGGCATCCTCCACCTTGCCCGGCCGGCGCCCCCTGCCGCCCGCCGCACTTCGGTCAACACCTTCCTGGCCTCGCTTGCCGAGGACCAGGGCGAGGACGCTGTCGGCATCATCCTGTCCGGGTTCGGCAGCGACGGCGCGCTCGGGATCGCGGCGGTCAAGGAACATGGCGGCCTGACGCTCAGCCAGGCCGAGTTCGACCACCATGCCAAGCGGGGCATGCCGCAGAGCGCCGCGTCCGGCGGCTTCGTGGACCACGTGCTCGCGGTCGAGGACATGCCGCAGGCGCTGCTGGACTACCGCCACCACCGTGCGATCGGCGACGCCACCAAGGGTGCGGACGGGATACGCCAGGATTTGCCGGGCCACCTGGCGACGATCTGCGCCGTGCTGCACAGCCGGCTCGGACGCGATTTCAGCAACTACAAGACCGGCACGCTGATGCGCCGCATCCAGCGCCGGATGCACGTGCTCCAGACCGACGAGGTTCCCGCCTACATCCAGCAGCTTCGGACCCTGCCGCATGAGGCGGAGCTGCTGTTCCGCGAGCTCCTCATCAGCGTCACGCAGTTCTTCCGCGACCGCGAGGCATTCGAGGCGTTGGAAGCGAAGGTGATCCCCGATCTGCTGGCGGACCCGCGCAGCGCCGAGCCGATCCGGGTATGGGTCGCTGGCTGCGCTACCGGTGAGGAGGCCTACTCGGTCGCGATCCTGCTCAAGGAGGCCCTGCTCCGGTCCGAGTGCCGCCGCCCGGTCCAGGTCTTCGCGACCGACGTGGACGACCGGGCCATCGCCGCCGCCCGGGCCGGGCTGTATCTCGGGTCCATCGCATCGGACCTGTCGGCCGAACGGCTGGAGCGCAACTTCGTCAAGGAGGACGGCAGCTACCGGGTGGCCAAGGACATACGCGAGATGTGCCTGTTCTCGACCCACGACTTGGTCAAGGACCCGCCGTTCTCGCGCATGAACCTGGTCTGCTGCCGCAACCTGCTGATCTACTTCGAGCCACAGCTGCAGCAGCAGGTGATCACCACCTTCCACTACGCCCTGCGGCCGGGGCGGCATCTGTTCCTGGGGCCGTCGGAGAGCATCGCCGCGCAGGCCCAATTGTTCGCGCCGCTCGACAAGCGGCACCGGCTTTTCGTCCGCCGCGATGCGGCGGCGAGCTTCCCGGCATTCCCCATCTCTCGCACTCCGGACACCATGCTCCCATCCAAACGGACCGTGCGGCCCGAAGCCGACGATATCGACAAGCGGGCGGCCCGCGCCATCGCCCGCTACGCGCCGGCCTTCCTGGTGGTGGACCGGCAGCACGAGATCCTGCGGTTCTCCGGGCAGACCGCGAAGTTCCTGGAGCCGGCGACCGGCGTCGCCAGCCTCAACCTGTTTGCCCTCCTGCACACCGACCTGCGGTCGGCCGTGCGCGCCGCGCTCAAGGAGGTCACCGCGACGGGGGAGCGCGTCATCCACGAGGCGCTCTGCATCGAGGCGGGCAACGGCTTCGAGGCCGTCACCCTGATCGTCGAGCCGCTGTCCGCCGGCGAGGGCGGCCTGTTCGTCGTGGCATTCCAGGAGGGCGGGCCGGCTGCACCTGCGATGAGGGACATGGCAGCGGCAGACCTGCCCGGCGGCGGCGACGCAGCCGCCCAGGCCCTGGGCCGTGACCTCCTGGGCACCAAGGAGCGCCTCCGCAGCGTCACGGAAGAGCTGGAAGCGGCCAACGAGGAACTCCAGTCCTCCAACGAGGAGTACTTGTCGGTCAACGAGGAGCTGCAGTCGGCGAACGAGGAGCTGGAAACATCCAAGGAGGAGCTGCAGTCCCTCAATGAGGAGTTGCAGACCATCAACGCCGAGCTGAACAACCGCAACGACAGCCTGGTGCGGTCCAACAGCGACCTCGCCAACCTGTTCGACAGCACCTCCATCGCCACCCTGTTCCTGGACCGCGATCTGCGCATACGGCGCTTCACGCCGCGGCTGCTGGACATCTTCAACGTCCGCGAGGGCGACGAGGGCCGGCCCATCAGCGACATCGTCACCCGCCTGACCCGGGACGGGCTGGAACAGGACGTGCAACGGGTGCTGCGCACCTTGGTCCCCCACGAACGCGAGGTGGCCGTCGCCGAGGGCGGCGCGAGCTACCTCATGCAGGTCCGCCCGTACCGGGACCTGAACAACACCATTGACGGCGCCGTCATCACCTTCGTGGACATCTCCGAACGCAAGAAGCACGAGCAGGACCGGTCGAAGCTGGCCGCCATCGTCGAGTCCTCGCAGGACGCGATCATCAGCCATGACCTCGACGGCCGCGTCACGAGCTGGAACGACGGCGCCGAGCGCCTGCTCGGCACGCCCACCAGCGCGGCGGTGGGCCAGCCAATGCCGGCGCTGCTGAGGGAGGCCCTTCCCTGGGACTGGCCGCAGATACTGGCGATGCTGCAAAGGGGCGAGCAGCTTCCAACCCTTGAGTGCGCGGGCGCCAGCAGGACGGGCCACCTGGTCGAAGCCTCCGTCACGGTCTCGCCGGTCCTGGAGGCGGACGGGCGGATCGCCGGTGTTTCAGTGGTGGCCCGGGACATCGGAGCGCGCAAGGAGGCTGAGCGGAAGGCGGCCCTGCTGCTGGGCGAACTCGACCACCGCGTGAAGAACATTCTGGCCATCGTGTCCGCCGTGATCTCGCAGACGCTGAAGACCACCGCGACGCCGGAAGCGTTCGCAGCCGAGGTCGGCGGACGGGTCCAGGCCATTGCCAAGGCGCACAGCCTGCTGACGCAATCCGGCCAGGGCGAGGTGTCGCTGCGCGCGATCCTGAACACGGAGCTGGCGCCCTACGACCGCAATGGCGGCAACGTCGTCATCTCCGGCCCCGATGTCGCCCTGACCCCGAAGGCCGCGCTGGCCCTGGCGATGGCCATGCACGAATTGGCGAGCAACGCGGCCAAGTACGGTGCGCTCTCGAAGGCATCCGGCCGGCTCGCGGTCGAGTGGGACGCCACGGACAGGACCGGCGCCCAGATGTTGGCGCTTGCTTGGACGGAAACCGGCGGCCCGGCAGTGTCGCCCCCGACGCGGCGGGGGTTCGGGACGACGCTGATAGAGCGCAGCCTGGCGCACGAACTGGATGCTGAAGTGTTCAGGGAGTTCCTGCCCGCGGGGCTTCGCTGCACCGTCGCCATTCCGTTGACCGAGGAAGTCGGCCACTTGCAGCCTACGGACAGCATTGGGGTGGCACCATGACTGCGCCCACAAGCCTGGCGGGCCGACGCATCCTGGTGGTCGAGGATGACATGCTGATCGCGGTGCTGATCGAGGAGGCGTTGCAGGAGCTTGGCTGTACCGTGGTGGGACCTGTCGGCAGGCTGGACGCGGCGCTGCATCTGGCAGGCAACGAGGCGCTGGACGCAGCCATCCTGGACGTGAACATCCGGGGCGGCCTAGTTTACCCGGTTGCTGAGCGGCTCCGGTCCCGCAGCGTCCCAATTGCGCTGGCGAGCGGCTACGGCGATTGGGCGCTGCCGGCCGCCTTCCGAGACCAGCCGCGCCTGACCAAGCCGTTCACGCGCGACGACTTGGAAGCGCAGGTGCGGCTGCTGTGCGGCGCGCAGGAGGGTGTCAAGCCCGCGCTGGCGTCACCCGTCTGACGGCGCCAGGGGTTCGATGTCGCCGGGGTGTATCCACTCCCGTCCAAGCAGCTCTCGCAGCACGCCCGTCCGTTCCTTGGCCTCGTGCATCGCCGCTTCCCATTGCGCTGCCATGCCGTCATCGCCGGCACTCCTGGCCTTTTCCACCATTTGCCGGCACAGCTCCCCGCGCTCGCTCAAGGCGCGCATCGCGGCTTCGAGATCCCATTCAAGCGCGGCAAACTGCGCGGCGATCATCACCTCTGCCGTGTAGATGTGGCCGATGTGGCAACGGAACTGGGTCAGCGTCCCAAGCTCGGTTCGTAGCAGCGCGCCGCCGCAGTCCGGGCAGGTTACCGCTACAGGGTCGTCCAGTTTGTATTCCGCCGTCATTCCCCCTCTCCATGTCGTGGCACTCGTGACGAGGGCGCTGGACCGTCCGGCGACGAGACCAGCCAGCAGCACGGAGATGGCTGCCAACGGCAGGCAGTGGTCCACCACCACATGCTCCAAGGCACTTCGCGGCATGCTGGGGTTCACTGCGTCACCCGGGTCCTGGACGACCGTGGTGCCCCCGTGCTGCTTGATCTCGTAAAGGCCAGCCGTCCCGTCGTTTAGGCCGCCGGTCAGGATGACGCCGATTGCGCTGGGGCCATAAGCCCGCGCCGCACTTCGGAACAACGGGTCCACGGCAGGGCGCGCCCAGTTCTCCCGCGGTCCCCTAGTCAGGCGCATGTGCCCGGGTTCCACCACCAGGTGATGGTCCGGCGGAGCCACGTAGATGCGGCCAGCTTGGATCGAATCGCCGTCCTTGGGGTGGCAGGCTGGCAGCGGTCCCGTCTGGTTCAGCAGCCAGGGCAGTTCGCTCTTGTGCGCGCCGATGTGCAGCACGACGAACACGGCGGCGGCGAAG
>DASWOJ010000332.1:0-1682 GCA_036398775.1 Acetobacteraceae bacterium | reverse complement strand
GTCAGCCCGGCGACGGCCACGATGTCGCCAGCCTCGCACTCGTCAACCTGGACGCGGTCAAGGCCGCGGTAGCCCATCAGCTTGGTGAGACGGCCGGTTTCAACGGTCGTGCCGTCGGCGCGCAGCACCTTCACCGGCATGTTCAGGCGGGCGCGGCCCTGCTCGACGCGGCCGGTCAGCACGCGGCCGAGGAAGTTGTCGTAGTCGAGGATGGAGGCAACCATGGCGAACGGCGCGTCCTTGTTCAGCCGGGTCGCCGGGACGTGGCTCAATACCAGGTCGAACATCGGCGCCAGGTCCTTGCGCGGGCCGTCCATCACGATGTCCGCCCAGCCCTGGCGGCCGGAGGCATACAGCATCGGGAAGTCAAGCTGCTCGTCGGTCGCGCCCAGGGCGGCGAACAGGTCGAACACCTCGTTATGGACCTCGTCGGCGCGGGCGTCCTGGCGGTCCACCTTGTTCACCACGACGATCGGCTTGATGCCGCGCTGCAGGGCCTTGCCGACGACGAACTTGGTTTGGGGGAGGACGCCCTCGGCGGCGTCCACCAGGACGATGGCGCCGTCAACCATGCCTAGGATGCGCTCGACCTCGCCGCCGAAGTCGGCGTGGCCGGGGGTGTCCACGATGTTGATGCGGGTGTCCTTCCAGACGACGCTGGTGCACTTGGCGAGGATCGTGATGCCACGCTCCTTTTCCAGGTCGTTCTTGTCCATTGCGCGCTCGGCCACGACCTGGTGGTCGCGGAACGAGCCGGATTGGCGCAGCAACTGGTCAACCAGGGTCGTCTTCCCATGGTCAACGTGGGCGATGATGGCAATATTACGGATGTCCATGGGGAACCTTGGGGCCTGAGATGGCCGCGTCTGGGGGGCGAGGGACGATGCACCCCCGCATGTTGCGGTGCACACATAGGCGAGCGGCGCGTATTTTGCGAGGCTTAAAACGGCATAACCGTTCCGCGTGGGGGATTGGGCGGCTAGGTGACGCTGGATGCTGTTCAAACGATAGCCGGACGGGATGCCTGGAAGGAATGCGGGCTGGCGCGGCCTGGCGCGTGCGCCGTTGCCGGCGGGGCTGGCAGCGTGCGGGCCTGGTTGCCTTTCGTTGGTGCGCGGGGTCGGCGGGGGGTGGCGCCAGCGGCGGTTTGGCTTGAGCGTTCCGGCGATGGCGGCCTTTGCGGGGCGGACGTGCTCCGGCGTTCCTGGCCGTGACGCGGTGCTGCGGGGCGGCGTATGGCGCTTTGCTTATACGCCCTACGGGGCTGGCCGGGAGAAGAGCCGGAGCAGATGGCGGTGGTCAGGCGCCGGGCGGCGGTCGCCATCGGGCGTCGGCATGGGCGGCTTGGCGCAGGACGAAGGCGACGGCTTCGGCCGGGTCTTCTGGCAGGGTGTGGCCGGGGCGGACGGGCGCCCGGGCGGGCGCGGCAGCCTTGCCGGGTTCAGGCGGGCCGGGATCGTGCTGGTCCGGGTCCGGTCCGGGGGCGTGCTGGGCGGCGGGATGGCCGTCGTGCGGGCCGGGTTCGTGCGGGTTGGGATCGGGCGGGCCTGGGCCGGGCGGGCGGGCGGCGCCCCTTGCGGGGCGGCTTGGGGCGGCGGCTCGGGCGTTGAGTTGGGCGATGTCGGCGGTGGCGCGGCGCTTCCAGGGGCGGCTGCCGGGCAGGGCTGCGAGGCCGAGGTCGC
>DASWOJ010000331.1:0-10788 GCA_036398775.1 Acetobacteraceae bacterium | reverse complement strand
GGAACAGCACCTGCTCGTCCGACAGCCCCGCCGGCACCTTGATCGGGCCGACGTCGGCATAAGGCACGCGGACATACTCGGCCTGTCCGCCCGGAAAGCCCCCAGTGATGTGGCTGAAGCCGAACAGCCCGGCGAGCGGATAGCCATACTGCTCCGCCTGCATTTTGCCATTGGGGTTGGTGCGCTCGCAGCAGGACCAATTGCCCCACTTGCACTGCCGGCATTCGCCGCAGCAGATGGTGAAGGGGACCACCACGCGGTCGCCTACCTTCAGCTTCGCATTGTCGCGCCCGACCTCAACGACCTCGCCCATGCACTCGTGGCCCAGCACGTCGCCGCGTTCCATGGTCGGCACGAAGCCGCCCATCAGATGCAGGTCGCTGCCGCAGATCGCGCAGGCCGTCACCTTGATGATGGCGTCCCGGCCGTGCTGGATGGTGGGGTCCGGCACCGTTTCGCAGCGTATATCCTCCTTGCCGTGCCAGGTGAGTGCGCGCATGACGATCTTCCTTATCCTGGACGGCAGTCGTCCGGCCCGGCGCGCGTAGAGCAGGACTTTTGCGCCGCCGATACAAACAAACCCGTGTTCACACCCTGGCCAGAACGTTTCCTGGGTTTTCGCAGGGGCTGGCCCGGGCAGGCCGCCCGGCCCGGGTCCGCGCTTCCTTGTGCCAGGCTTTCTTCAGCGGAAGCGGCGGCTACTTCTGGATGAAGGCCAGCAGGTCCTGGTTCAGCCGATCCTTTTCAGTGAAGAACAGGCCATGCGGGGCGCCGGGATATTCCAGCAGGTCCGCGCCAGGGATCATCTTGGCCGCGATCCGCCCAGACTTCTCCGCCGGCACGGTTGCGTCGCTGGTTCCATGGATCACCAGCGTCGGCACCCGGAACATGCCCATGTCTTGCCGGAAATCGGTTTCCGAGAAGGCGCGCACGCAATCCGTTGTCGCCTTGGGGGAGCCAAGCAGCGCCATCGTCTGCGACCATTGCAGGATTTCAGCCGTCACAGTGAAGTTCAGCAGGCCGGCGCCGAAGAACTGCTTTCCAAACGTCGCCAAGAATTGCGGGCGGTCCTTCTGCAGGCCCTCGATCATCGTGTCGAAGATGGCCCGCGGCACCCCGTCGGGGTTGTCGGGTCCTTGGAGAAGGTACGGCGTCACCGCCGACACCAGCACGGCCTTCGCCACCCGCGCTCCGCCATGCCGGCCCATGTAGCGCGCGACCTCGCCGCCGCCCATCGAGAAGCCGACCAGCGTCACCCCATCCAAATTCAGCCCGTCCAGCACCGCTTTCAGGTCGTCGGCCAAGGTGTTGTAGTCGTAGCCGGTCCAGGGCTGGCCGCTGCGTCCAAAGCCGCGACGGTCGTAGGCTATGACCCGCAGGCCATGCGACGCGAGGAAGGTGGACTGATACTCCCACATGTCCGAGTCCAACGGCCAGCCATGGATCAGCACAACAGGCCTGCCGCTGCCCCAATCATTGTAGAACAGCGTCGTCTTGTCAGCGGTTTCGATGAACGGCATGCCAATCTCCCAAATGCGTATGACTCCAACGAAGGCGCCGGGCCGTTGCTCCTGGCGCTACTGGGCGGGTCGACCTCATCGTGCAGCGTATCAGGCCCGAACGCCTATTCCGCTGTGTGGCCGATGCGCGTCCGGCGCGCCGTTAACGCCGCCTGATCCCGTCGCCGCGTCAGCGCCGCCGCGCACAGGACATCCAGGGCCGTCACGCCCAACACCGCCGCGGTGGCCAGCACCGCACGTTCCTGACGCCGCCGCCCACCCCTGTGCAGCGCCAGCACAGCGAGATCCAGCAGGTCCCCGCCGACGCGCGCCCAGACCGGGCCGGGGCTGCTAGGGTAGGTCAGCACCGCTATCCCGGCGCCCACCTCCCGCATCCCGAACAGCCCGACCAGCGCCGGCGACACCGACAGGCCGAGGCCGCGCGCGATCCGGCCGGGAGCCGCCACCTCCACGAGTCCAAGACCCAGGCTGAACCAGCCGAGACCCTTCGCAAGCTGGATGCTGTTCATGGCCCTGCTTTCAGTCGTTTGCGCTGCCCGGCTCCGCCTGGGCACGATGCATTTCCGCCAGCAGGCCGGCGGGGGTCACGGAGGCGATGGCGGTTTGCAGCTTGTTCTTCCAGCCGCTGACCACGTCGCCTTCGCCTTTCATCATTGCCTTGAACCCGGTTTCGGCGACCTCGGCGGCAGTCTCCTTCTTGGAAGTCCCGACCTTGGTGTCCATCATGTCCGCCCGCTCGAAGAATTCCGTCTCGGTTGCGCCAGGCATCAGGCAGGTGACCGTGATGCCCTGGTCCCGGACCTCATGCCGCAGCGCAAAGGAGAAGCTGTCAAGAAACGACTTCGTGGCGTTGTAAACGGCCTGGTAGGTGCCGGGCATGAACCCGGCGATTGAGCCGGTGATCAGGATGCGTCCCTGCTTGCGGTCTCGCATGTCGCGGCCGACCTTCTGCAGCAGGTAGATCGTGCCGACCACGTTGGTATCCACCACCTTGCGCGCTGCCGCCCAGTCCTGGTCCAGGAAGCCGTGCCCCAGGCCGCGCCCGGCATTCGCCAGCAGCGCCTCGACTGGCCGTCCCTTCACCGCCGCATACAACGCATCCACGCCCTCCGTCGTGGACAGGTCGGCCTGTACGGCGTCCACCGCGGCGCCGAGCTTGCGGAAATCCTCGGCGGCACCCTGGATCGCAGGCTCGTCGGCGGCGACAAGAAGGTTGAATCCCTCGCGGGCGCAGACCTTGGCCAACTCGTAGCCAATGCCGGTGGAAGCGCCCGTGACGATGGCGAAAGGGCGTTCTCCGGCGGACAGGTGGGAGGACATGGCGCTTAGCTCCTATGACTGATGGGTTGCGATGGATGAACGGCCGCCGGCCTCATGCCGCGTTGTTGGCGCTGTCGCCGGCCGTCACGTCGTAGGTAGCGCCGCTGACCATCCGGGCGGCGTCCGACGCCAGGAACACCACCACGGGGGCAACGTCCGCCGGGTCGATGAAGGCGACGTCCAGCGTGGTCTTCTTGGCAAACGACTTGGCTGCCTCGGCCTCAAGCTGCCCTTCCGGCTCCGTGGTCCCGAGGTCGCCGACCGCCTGGGCATAACGCTCGTGATGCCGGGTCAACGGCGTGTCTATCAGGCCGGGGACGATGGCGTTCACGGTGATGCCATGCTCCCCCAGGTCCAGCGCCGCCGACTTCATCAGCCCGATGATGCCCCACTTGGACGCGGAGTAGGCCGATCCGAACCGGGTGCCATGGCGCCCCTGGGTGCTGGACGTGACGATGATCCGCCCGCCCCGGCCGCCCGCCACGATGTGCGGCGCAAAGGCGCGCAGGGCATTGGCGGTGCCGGTCAGGTTGACGTCGAGCTGGTCGTGCCAATCCGCGTCCTCCATCTCCAGGATGGACTTGAAGCCCTGGATGCCCGCGTTGGCGAACAGGACATCAATGCGCCCCCAGGCCGCCGCTGCATCCGCCGCCGCCTGGCGCAGCGCCGGCAGGTCGCGCTGGTCCAGGGTCCGGGCCATCCAGCGGCCGCCAGCCGCCTCCACCAGGACGCCGGTTTCCGCCAGTTCATCCGGCGTCGCCTGCTCGACATCCAGCGTCGCGCTGACCGGCCCGGCGATGTCTATGCCAAGCACATCGGCGCCTTCACGGGCAAAGGCCACCGCCGTTGCCCGCCCGATCCCCCGGGCCGCGCCAGTCACGACCGCGGCCTTGCCGGCCAGCACCCCGCTCATGTCCGGCACCGTGACGGCACGCCAAGGGCGGGTCGCCCCGCTGCCCCGGCCTGGCGCTTGGTCCTCTGCGCGCCGTCCCCGTCGGTGTGGAAAGTGGTGCACACCTCGGCGCCCGCCTTCGCGGACGCCGCCGCAGTTGCCTGGCCGATGCCGGGGTCCGCCCCCATGACCAGCGCCGCCTTGCCGTCCAAATCCATCGCCCTGCGCTCCGCGCCCGTTCCGCCGCCAACGATGGAGGTGGCCGGGCGTTGCCGGCCTCACCGGATCGTATGGCCGCCCGCACTCATCCCGCCACCGGCGAAGGGTCGGTCCGCCTCACGCCCCCAGGCGCTGCGCGAGGCCGAGGCGGGCAACGAGGGCGGAGGTGGCCGGGGCGGGGTAGGGCAGGAGGCCGCCGCCACGCCCTCCCTCCACCAGCCGGCGCAGGGCAGCGGGGTCGTCCACGTCATACCATGCGGCAAGCTCGACCAGGTCCAGCCCCAGCCCAGCCGCGCGCTCGCGGGTTTGCGCCGCCACCAGCTCCGTGCTCCACGCGATCTCGGCGAACAGCCCGGCATGCGGACGCTTGAAGCCGAGCAGGTAGTAGCCGCCGTCCTCCGCCGGGCCAAGCACCACGCGGTCGCCCGGCGCGGCAAGCAGGCGTGCCGCTTCGACCAGCAACGCCGTTGGCAGGGTAGGGCTGTCGGAATTGAGCAGGCACACGGCATCCGCTCCTCCGTCCAACAGGGATCGGGCAGCATGCAGCAGGCACAACCCGAACCCTTGCACCCCGGGCGGAGGCTCGATCGCGCCATCCGCGAGCACCAGCCGCGTACCAGGCTCCAACATGCCGTCGAACAGCCGTTCCGACCCGGCCGGCGCGTAGGCGATCCAGCCGCTGACCGCCGCCTCCTGCGAGGCCAGGGCGATGTTCGCGGTTACGTCCCGCAGGAAGGATGCACTCATCTCCGAGGCCTCGTGCGGCTGCAAGAAGGGCGACAGCCGGGTCTTGACCTGTCCGGGACGCGGCGCCTTGGCCATCACCGCGATGGCGCAGTTGCCCGCGAGTCCGCCGGTCATGCTGCGCCCAGCCGCAGGGCCAACCCTTGCGCCCGCTGCCGTGCGGCAAGGTCCAGCACCAGCCGGGCCGCGGCCAGCACGCCTCCGCCGCCCGACACCAGCGACAAGGCGCGGGCCGCCATGGCTGCACCCGCTGCCGGGTCGGCCAGCACCGCCGCGAACGCTTCCGTCAGGCGCGCGGCGCTGACGTCGTGGGGCAGAAGTGTCCGGGCGGCCCCGTGCTCGGCCAGCTTGGTCGCCAGCAGGGTGGTTTCCGCAATCGGGCCGGGCACCAGCACCAGCGGCGTGCCGAGCGCAGCCGCCTCGTGCATCGTGCTGGTGCCCTCGGCGAGGACGGCGCCCGCGGCGCGCATGTGCATCAGTGCGTCCTCCTGCGGAAGCAGTCCGTGCAACCGGACCCAAGGCGGCAGCGTAGCAGGCATCCCCGGGACGCCATGCAGATCGGACGGATCGCCGACCGCGATCAGCGTCAGCGACAGGTCGGGATGCGTGGTCCGCCGCAGCGCCTCGACCGCGCCATAGGCTCCTGCCAGCACGCGATGACCGAACTCCCGGCCGAACGGGAAGCCGCGCGGGGCATAAACCACCGTCTGCATATCCGGCGCGAGGCCGAGACGGGCGCGGCTCGCGGCCCGGTCCGGCACCCCGTCCACCAACACGAACGGCCCGGTGGCGGTCACCAGGTCGCGCACGGGGTCGAGGTCGCGGGGCAAGCCAACCAGCGGGGCATACGCCCAGATGATCGCGTCCATCTGCTTCATGAACGGCCAGTCCATGAACAGCTCGTCCCCGATCGGCGTCATCGGGATGGACACCCAGGCAGCCTGCGGGACGCAGGCGCGCAGCGGCACCAGGAAACGCATGGTGTCGTCCACGATCACGTCGGCGTCGCCCAGGCACAGCCGTGCAATGGCATCCCGGTTGTCGCGGTGCCGGGCAGGCATCAGGCGCGGCTTATAGCCCATCCGCACCGTGGCCTCGATGTTGAACGCGCGCAGGCGGTCGGCGTCCAGCACGTATTCGACCTCCACCGCCGGGTCGAGCAGGCGCAGTGCGCGCGCCAGCGTAGCGGTGCGGGATACGTGGCCCATCCCGCCGGACGCCGAGGGGATCATGACCACCCGCACCGGCTCCGTCCCCACCCGGCCTGGCGCGTTCACCTGTTGCAGCATTCCGTCTCCTGACCTGTCCGTAAGAGTGATCCATGCCGTGCCGCGTCAGGGTCCGGCAGCACTGCCGGACGCTGGCTGGGCCAAAGCCAGCCATGCACGATCCGGTCCATGTGAGCGGGTGCCGGCCTCCGCCGGAAGTTGCCTAGCGTGCGGCTGTGACCAAGGTTTCCCGCACCGGCGTCCGCGGTACAACCGGGCAGACAGCTTCACCTCCAGCCGCGGCCGCAACCACTGACGCGAGGGCTCGATGGGCATGGAGGACGCGCCGCCCTCAGGCCCTGCGCCGCGCAACCGTCTCGATCCCACCGTTGCCGCAGGGAGGGACGGAGGATCGCAGCCGTAGTTCAGCGCATGGGGTGCATCAGGCCGTGCAGGCTAGGCTGTGCAGGCTGGAGACTGCGAAGGCCGGGGACTGTAAAGGCCAGGCCACAGTGGATTTGGCGGCGTATATCATGGAAAAATGCGGCATCAGGACATTCATGGCCATGCTGGCGACCGAGACCGACACCTTCCCGCCCATGCCGGCCGGCCGCGCCGCCCTCACCAACGGACGGGAATGGTAGCGCCGCAACGCCAGCCGGCAGCGCAGGAACACCGCGTCTGACGGCCAGCGCAGCAGCATCGTCAACCGGGCCTCTACACCCAGCCGCCATCCACCACGTAATGCTGGTTGGTGCAGGCCGACGCCTCCTCCGACGCCAGGAACAGCGTCACCCGGGCGATCTCGTCCGGCTGCAGGCCGCGCTTCAGGCACTGGCGCACCATCAGCTCCTTCTCGCCTTCCGGCGTCAGCCACAGGTCCTTCTGCCGCTGCGTCATGATCCAGCCCGGCGCGATGGCGTTCACCCGGATGTTGTCCGCCCCATAGTCGCGCGCCAGCGACCGGGTCAGGCCCAGCACCGCGCTCTTGCAGGCGGTGTAGGCCGCCATGCCGCCCTGGCCGACCATCCACGAGGTCGAGCCGAAATTGACGATCGAGCCGCCGCCCGCCGCCTGCATGTCCGGCAGCACCGCCTGCGCCGTGAAGAACTGGTGCCGCAGGTTCACCGCCACCCGGTTGTCCCAGTATTCCGGCGTCACGTCCTCCGTCCGGTGCCGCTCGTCATGCGCCGCGTTGTTGACCAGGATGGTAACCGGCCCAAAGGCGTCCCGCACCGCCGCAACGCCGGCCCGCAACGCCGGGATGTCCGTCAGGTCGGCATGGACATAACGAACGTCACCGCCCAGCTCGGCCGCCAGCGCCTCCCCGGCGGCGTCGTTGATGTCGAGGAAGCCGACGCGCGACCCCTGCGCCGCGAACCGCCGCACGATCGCCTCGCCGATGCCGGACGCGCCGCCGGTGATCAGCACGGTCTTGCCGGCGAGGTCTGGATAGGTTGCTGCCACGGACGTGTTCCCTTCTTGAAGGCGGACCTGCTCGTCCGCGTTGAGTTGTTCCTTGCAACGCCCGGAGCCTCTGGCGCAAGCTTCCTGGGCACACGGGGCGGCGGCACGACCGCCCCGGGCACAGGGGAGGACGACCACATGGACGATCAAGCGAGCCCGTCAACCAACCGCCGTGCGCTGCTGCTGGCGGCGCTTGCCGCCGGGGCCGGCGCCTCGGTGCTGGCGGCGGCGGACCCGGCGCTCGCCGCCGAGATGGGCCGCTCGGAAAAGCCGCTGCGGGCCGCGTTCTCCAACGCCGGCCTGCAGGCGACGTGGTGCGCCCAGGGCAAGCTGGCGGCGGAATACTGGGGCCGCCTGTATAACGTGGACGTGACCTGGTTCGACGGCGAGCTGAACGCCACCCGGCAGCGCGGCGCCATAGACAACATGGCCTCGCAGACCTGGGACTTCGTCGCCATCCAGGCCTTCGGCATCGGCACCCTGACGGCGCCGGTCCGCAAGATGATAGACGCGGGCGTGCCGGTCATTGACATGGACACGCTGATCGCGCCGCTCGACCAGCTCAACGTCCACTCCTTCCTGGCGCCGGACAACGAGTTCATGGGGTCTTCCGTGACCCAGGCGCTGATGGACGCCATCGGCGGCGAGGGCACGGTCATCATGACCCAGGGTGCGCTGGGCCACACCGGGGCGCAGGGCAGGGCGCGCGGTTTCGAGGGCGTGATGAAGAAGTATCCGAAGGTCGAGGTGCTCGACACACAGCCCGGCGATTGGGACGTGACCAAGGTCGCCCGCATCTGGGACACCCTCCTCACCAAGTATCCCAAGATCAGCGCCGCCTACTTCCACAACGACGACATGGCCCTGGCCGCCTACAACGTGATGAAGCAGCGGGGCCGGACCGACATCAAGATCGGCGGCTGCGACGCCATGCCGCCCGCGCTGGCCGCCGTGGCTGACGGACGGATGCACGCGACGGTCCGCAACCCGTCGTGCCGCATCCACGGCGGCGCCATCGTTGCAGGGGTCGCCGCGGTCATGGCCGGCGAGAAGACCGGGGAAGCCGGCATCCCCAAGTCGGTTATCACCGACGGCCCCGTCGTCACCAAGGCCAACGCGCCGGGCATGGCCTGGATGGAACGGAACTTCCTGATCTAGCCGATGGACGAGCCACTGCTGGAGCTGCGCGGCATCTCCAAGCGATTCGCCGGCGTCGCGGCGCTGAGCGGGGTGGACTTCGCGCTTCACCGCGGCCAGGTGCACGGCCTCGTCGGCGAGAACGGCGCCGGCAAGAGCACGCTGATGAAGATCATCGCCGGCGTACACAGCGAGTACGACGGCGAGATGCGCCTGGACGGCCGGCCCGTGCGCTTCCGCTCCGCGCGAGACGCCCGGGACGCCGGCATCGGCATGGTCCACCAGGAGCTTTCGACGGTGCCGGAGCTGTCGGTGGCCGAGAACGTGCTGCTGGGCGCCCAACCGCTGAACCGCCTGGGCCTGGTGTCCTGGCGGCGGATGCGGACCCAGGCGCAGCAACAGCTAGAGGCGCTCGGCATCACCGTGGACCCCGGCGCCCCGGTCGGCTCGCTGCCCCTGGGCCTGCAGCAGATGGTGGAGCTGGCGCGCGTCCTGCTGTCGGGCGCCCGCATCCTGATCCTGGACGAGCCGACCTCCGCCCTGTCGCCGCCGGAGGTGGAGCGCCTGTTCGCCCTGCTGGCCCGGCTGCGCGAAACCGGGCGCAGCACCGTGTTCATCTCGCATTTCCTGGACGACGTGATGCGCGTGTCGGACCAGGTGACGGTGTTCCGCAACGGCCGCCTGGCCGGGGATGCGCCGGCGGCCCAGGTCGGCAAGGGCTGGCTGATCGACCGCATGGTGGGCGCCGGGCACGAGCGGCTGGGCGACGCCCATGACGGCGCGCTGCAGCTCGAAGGCCCCACCGATGCCCCGGTGGTGCTGCAGGCCGGCGGCCTGACGGTGGCCGGGCTGTTCGAGGACGTGTCGCTGGACGTGAGGGCAGGGGAGATCCTGGGCATCTACGGCTTCATGGGTTCCGGCCAGTTGGAGCTGGCGCGGGCGCTGTCCGGCAAGCTGCGCCTGGACCGCGGCACCGTGCGGGTGGACGGGCAGGTAGCCCGGCTGCGCGGCGGAATGCCGGCCGCCAAGCGCGCCGGCCTCGCCTTCGTGCCGGAAAGCCGCCGCTCCCAGCTCTTCGCCCTGGAGCCGGTCTATCGCAACATCAGCATCGCCATCCTGGAGCGCATCGGCCGCGTGCTGCTGCGCCCGCGGGAGGAACGGCGGATCGCCCAGGGCCACGTGCGCGACCTCGGCGTGCGCCCGCCGCTGGTGGACCGCCTGGTGGGCCAGCTTTCCGGCGGCAACCAGCAGAAGGTGGCGCTGGCCCGCTGGCTGACCCACCTGCCGCGCGTGCTGCTGCTGAGCGAGCCGACGCGCGGCATGGATGTCGGCGCGAAGGACGACGTGGTGCGGATCGTTCGGGGATTGCGCGACCGCGGCATCGGCATCGTCGTGGTGTCGTCGGAGCCGGAAACCGTGCTGTCCCTGGCCGACCGCATCCTGGTGATGCGCCGCGGCGCCGTCACCCGGGAATTCGCCGGCGAGACCGTCAGCAAGGATCGCCTGCTTGCCGCCGCCTGAGGGAGACGCCATGACCACGATCGCCGCCGCACCGCCGCGCATGTCGCTTTGGCTGCGCCTGCGCGGCCAGCTCCGCAACCTGGCGCCGTTGGTGACCCTCGCGGCGCTGGTCGCGTTGTTCACCGCCACCAGCTCATCCTTCGCGACCTGGGCGAACCTGGGCAACGTGCTGCAGCAGGTCTCGATCACCGCGATCATCGCGGTAGGCCTGACCTTCGTGATCCTGTGCGCCGAGATAGACCTGAGCGTCGCCAGCACCGCCAACGCCACCGGTATCCTGGTCGCCTTCCTGACGATCCAGGACGCCAGCGTGAACATCCCCAACCTGCCGCTGCCCGGCGCGCTGGCCATCGCCGCGTCGCTCGCGGGCTGCCTGCTGATCGGGGCGGTCACGGCATTCGGGGTGACGCGGATCGGCATCCCGTCCTTCATCATGACCCTGGCGATGCTGCAGATCGGCAACGGCATATGCGCCCTGCTGGTGCGCGGCCAGATCGCCTACAGCGTGCCATCGCTGGTGTTGACCCTGGGCAGCGGGTCGGTCGGTCCGGTACCGTGGATCGTGGTGGTGGCTGGCGTGGTGCTGCTGGCCGGGCACCTCGTGCTGACCTACACCCGTTTCGGCCGCTACATCTACATGGTCGGCGGCAACCGCGAGGCGGCCGAGCATTCCGGCGTCGGCGTGCGCGCCGTGGTCGGCTCGGCCCTGATGGTGTCGGCGCTGTGCTCCGGCGTCGCCGGGATGCTGGGCGTGGCCTAC
>DASWOJ010000330.1:0-1722 GCA_036398775.1 Acetobacteraceae bacterium | reverse complement strand
CCAGCGGGATGCCGCCGGCGTCGCGGATGCCGTCGCGGGTGCGGCTGGCCAGTTCCAGATGATGGCGGTTGCAGGGCGACAGGTCGCTGCCGGTCTGGGCGATGCCGATGATGGGCTTGCCGCCGGTCAGTTCTTCCCGCGTGATGCCGTAGTTCATGTAACGCTCCAGGTAGAGCGCCGTCATTCCGGGATTGGTTTCGTCGTCGAACCAGCGGCGGCTCCGCAGCCGCGGCGTCCCGTTTGTATTGTTTGTCATGTGGTTTCCCCCTCCAGGCCAGCCGGCGGAGGGTGGGCGGCGGGTCGGCGCGTGTCAACGCCGGGCGTGGGTTGCTGCGCTGCACATAGGGCGCAATCGTTTTGCATAGAAAGGCAAGGCCAGGGGCTAGCCCCTGGACCCCATCAAAGGCGGAGCCTTTGAAATCCGTTAATTAATGGTTTCCAAAGGCCCCCGGCCTTTGGCGGGTCCAGGGCAGAGCCCTGGCCTTACTTCCGCTTAATCATCCTCAGGCCGAATAACATTCTGCGGTGCATTGGTCAGCGCCGCCGCCATCGTCTCCGCCGATTTGATGCGGATGTCCCAATCCGCCTCGGGCGTCCAATAGGCGGAGTGCGGCGTCACGATCAGCCGACCCAGCAGCCAGGGCTCCCGCGTGCGGTAGGCGTGCAGCAGCGGATGCACCGGCTCGATCGGCGGTTCGACCGGCATCACGTCCAACCCGGCGGCCGCGATGTGGCCGCTGCGCAGCGCTTCCATCAGCGCGTCGAAATCCATTGTGGTGCCGCGCGCGGTGTTCACCAGCACCGCGCCTGCCGGCAGGGTGGCGAACTGCGCTGCGCCCAGCATCCCGGCAGTCTCGCGCGTGTGCGGCACATGCACCGACAGCAGGTCCGTGTTGGCCAGCAGCGCCTCCAGCGTGGGGGCACGGGTCAGGCCCAGCGACAGATCCACGCCGTTCGGCAGCTTCGGGTCATAGAAGCTGACGCGGAACCCCAGCGCCTTGGCCCGCAGCGCCACCGCCGTCCCGATGCGCCCCAGGCCGATGATTCCGAACCGCTGCGTGCTGAACCGGCGGATCACCGGGTCCTTGATGGTCGCCCAGGACGGGGCGGGACCCTGCTGGGCCTCATGGTTCAGCAGCAAGCCGCGGCGCAGGGCGAGCGCCAGCGAGATGGCGTGGTCGGCGACCTCGGTCGTGCCGTAGTCGGGCACGTTGCAGACGATGATGCCGCGCTTGGCTGCCGCGGCGCGGTCGATGCGGTCATAGCCGACGCCCATGCGCACGATCGCCCGCAGCCGCGGGAAGCGGGCAATGTCTTCCGCCCGCGCCCAGTTGCGGAACAGCATCAACCCGTCCACCTCGGCGCAGTCCGCGTCTGACAATTGCGACAGCGCGGTCGTATCACGTTGCACCAGTGTCACGTCCGGGCCAAAGATACGGCGCTCCTCGACATGGTCCGGATACATGGCTTCGGGGTAAAGGACGGTTGGCATCGTGCGATTATTCCTGCTTGTTGGGTGCGATCCTGCTGGCGACGCGGCACTGGCGCAACCCGCGTTCCGAAGGCACGCTGCACAAAACGGGAGTGACACGCCGTGAATGGAGCCGAGAGCCTCGTCCACACCCTGCTGGATTCAGGCGTGGACACGTGCTTCATGAATCCGGGCACCAGCGAGATGCATTTCGTCGCCGCCCTTGACCGCATTCCTGGTATGCGCTGCGT
>DASWOJ010000329.1:0-2831 GCA_036398775.1 Acetobacteraceae bacterium | reverse complement strand
GACGGCACGTTAGGCCGCGATGCATGAACATGAACACGGTCATAGCGGCTTTCCTGCTCGGGTTTCCCGCGCTGTTCTCCATCGTCAACCCGGTCAGCGGCGCGTTCATCTTCCGCACGCGCACCATCGAGCGCAGCCACGTGGACCGGGTGCGCCTGGCCCGGCGCGTCGGCGTGTATTCTGCCCTGGTTATGCTGGTGGCGCTGTGGGCTGGGTCCTACGTGCTGGCGTTCTTCGGCATCAGCCTGCCCGCGTTGCGCTGCGCCGGTGGCGTCGTGCTCGCCATGTATGCCTGGTCCTCCCTCAACGCGCCGGAACGGCGCGAAGCGCGCAAGGGCGAACAGGCCGACGCTGCTGCCGGCCAGGATGACCCGGCCTTCTACCCGTTGACCTTGCCGTTCACCACCGGGCCGGGCACGATATCCGTGGCGGTGGCGCTAGGGTCGGCGCACCCAGCGGAAAGCGTCGCGCTGGTGCCGTTCTTCGTCGGTATGTCAGCTGCAGCCATGTTGGTCGCGGTGCTGGTATGGTTGTTCTACAGCGCCAGCGACCAGATCTCGCGCTTGTTCGGGCAAGTGGTGAGCCGGGCGATAACCCGCCTGTCGGCGTTCTTCCAGCTCTGCATTGGCACTCAAATCCTGATTACGGGGGTGACGGAGGTGCTGCGACCGTTGCTGGTGCGCTAACCCAGGTCATCAGCGCCAAAACCTGCCGCTGATCTATACCGCCGACTTCCCAGGCTGTTGATCAGCGCAGATGCGGGACCCAGGAGAGGTGTGCATATTCAAGGAAGGCTCTTATTGGGTTCCGGGTGGTGAGGCCAGGACCGGGCAGTTGGGCTGTGAGCACCTGGTGCGCGAGCAAAGGCGGGAGTAGCTGACCGGCTCGCACGAGGAGCTTTCGTCATGGCGGCATCCGACCTGATCAACCTTTCGGGCCTGATCGACGACGCCAAGTGCTTCGCGCTGCTGCGCCAGCACCGCTGGCCGGAGGGTGCGCGCTGCCCCGTATGCGGCAGCGGCTCCGTCATCCAAGATGGCCATGACGATGCCCAGCCTTGCCGGCAGCGCTACCGGTGCAAGACATGTTCGGGGCGTTTCGACGACCTGACCGGAACGGTGCTGGCCGGGCATCGCCAGCCGCTGCGGGTGTGGGTGCTTTGTCTTTGCTTCATGGGCCTGAACCTTTCCAACCGGCAGATCGCCTTGAAGCTGGGCTTGGACAGTTCGGACACGCAGGCCATGACGGAGCAGCTGCGCAGCGGGCTGGCCGCCAAGACGTCGGTGGTGGAGCTGACGGGCGAAGTCGAGATCGACGAGGTTTATGTCGTGGCCGGGCACAAGAGGCAGCCGGCGGCAGTTTCCAAACGGGCCGGCTCGGGCGCCGGCGCAGGCTGGCGGGCGCGCCGGGCCGCGGCACGCTGGAGAAGGACAAGCCGCCGATCCTTGGCCTGATCCAGCGTGGCGGCCAAATCGTGCTGCGCATGCTGGCCAACGTGCGGCAGGCCACGATCAAGCCGGTCATCACCGCCGCTGTCGCCCCAGGCACCCTTGTCCACACGGACGAATACAGCATCTACGCGCGCCTGCCAGCCTGGGGCTATGGGCATAGGACTGTCTGCCATAGGCGTGGCGAATACGCTCGCGACGAGGACGGCGACGGGTTCTGCGAGGTCTACGTCAACACGATCGAGGGCTTCTGGTCGCTGTTGCGCTCCTGGCTGCGCCCGCACCGGGGCATCTCGCGGGACAAGCTGCGGCTCTACCTCGGTTTTTCCAGTTCGTGCATAATGCGCGCCGACGCGACAAAGCCCTGCTGGGCGCCCTCATCGCCGGCTTGGTTACGTGACGAACTCACCACCACCCCGGAACCCGACAAGAGCCAGCTATGATAAATCACAGATCGCGGCGGAAGCGGGCGCCAAGGTTGTGCTGCAGCATCGGCGGCATGACAATGCGGTCCCATGAGCCATGACACCCTCATCCACCAGGCCGTGCGGCCGGCTGTTCGGGCGGTCGCCACCTGCACCCAGATCACTCCAGATCACCTTACGGCGCTGCGCCTGGCCACTGGTCTTGGCGCCGCGGCGAGCTTCACCCGCTACGGCAGCACGGGCTGGATGGTGCTGGGCACTTGCCTGTTCCTGTTCTCGTCCCTGCTTGACCGAGCCGATGGCGAGTTGGCACGGCAAACGCACCGGTTCAGCCAGCACGGCCACCGCTGGGATTTGATGGCCGACTGCACCTGCACCGCCGTGGTTTTCCTCGGTCTCGGTTTGGGGGCTGCTGGTGGCGTGCTCGGCATAGGAGGCATCCTCCTCGGCGTGCTGGCCGGTGCTGGGGTTGTTGGCGTGTTCTGGCAAGTGAACGTCGCGAGATCAGGTGCGCTGCCTAGCTATGTCGGCGGCAACGGGCGGGTGCTCGCCGACCCTGACGACGCGATGTTCGCAGTTCCCTTGTTCCTTTGGTTCGCTGGTGCTGAAACCTTGCTCGTCTTGGCTGGCGTATTGGCGCCTGCGGCTGCTCTCTGGATGTGCGTGACGGGACTGCTGGACCGGCGCCTCCACAGGGAGACAGTTTCACCCTTGTCACCCCCCGCACAGATAAACGCGGTCCGTAGCGGACTGGGACCGAAGCCGGGTGAACCAATGGCAATGAACGAATGCGGGCGTGCTGTCGTGCCAAATCTAATCGGCGACGTGGTCAGTGCCGTGGCTGTCCGGCAACGCCAGTAAAGCTGCAACACGATGATGCGAGCGTCATCCGAACCGGGTGCAGTCACAGCAGCGCCAGGGGGTGGCCATTCGTCTCGCCTGCACGCCGCGTCGTGAT
>DASWOJ010000328.1:0-7105 GCA_036398775.1 Acetobacteraceae bacterium | reverse complement strand
GTCCAGGCTGCACGCGCTGCCGCGCAACACGCTGAACGGCGCCCACCGTCATACGTCCCAGGCCGAAGTGCACCTCAGCGGCCTGGGCGGCCTGCTGGCCCGGAAGCTAGGCACGGCATGACGGTCTCTGCGGCGCTCGCACGGCTTGATTCGCAGGGTTCCAGCGCTTCGGTGGAAACGCTGCGGGTGCTGTGCATTTCCCACTCCGCGATCAGCCGCATCCATGGCCGGCTGCGCTACGGGCCACTGCTGAACCGGCCGGACTTGCGGCTGGACTTGGTGATGCCCACCCGCTGGTCGGAGCGGGGCCGCTGGCTGACGCCGGATCCCCCCCATGCCGATGAGGACTGGGTGCACGCGCTGCCCATCCGCTGGGCACGGGCCGGGTCTGCGGCATGGCATCTGCACCATTACATCGGGCTGAGCCGGCTGATGCGCCAGGTGCAGCCACAGGTGATCCATCTCTGGCAAGAGCCGTGGAGCCTGGTTGCCTTGCAGGCGGTGCATCTGCGCAACCGGCTTTGTCCGCACGCCAAGCTCGTCTTCGAAGTGGACCAGAACCTGCACAAGCGCCTGCCGGCACCGTTCGAGCAGATCCGGCGCACCGTGCTTCGGCAGACCGGCCATGTCCTGGGCCGGAGCGACGAGGCGATCCAAGTCGTGCGGGCCTGCGGCTATGACGGGCCTGCAGGCCGGATCGGCTATGGCGTGGACCGGTCAGTGTTCCGGCCTGTTGACCGTGCCGCTGGCCACAGCGCGCCTGCGGGTCTCACGGTAGGATATGTCGGCCGCCTCATCGAGGAAAAAGGCGTGAGCGACCTGATCGAGGCCGTCAGCCGGACGGCAACGCCGGTCAACCTGACAATCATGGGCGAGGGACCGTTCCAGGCATCGCTCGTTGCGCAGGCAGCGGCGCTCGGCGTCTCGCACCGGACGCGCATCCTGCCATGGGGATCGCCGGAGGATGTGGCCGCCTTCATGGGACGGCTGGACGTCCTAACATTGTTGACGCGGACGACGGGTACCGTGCGGGAACAGTTCGGCCGGGTCATCATCGAGGCGCAAGCCTGCGGAACACCGGTGATCGGTTCGGGCAGCGGCGCAATTGCCGAAGTGGTGGGCAAGGGCGGCTGGATTGTGCCGGAACGGTCGCCTGCCATCGTGGCGGCGCTGCTGGACCGGTTAGCAGTCGAGCCAATGGAGTTGGAGGAGGCACGAGCACAGGCACTGCGGCAGGTTAGCGAACGCTTCAGCTTCGCCGCGCAGGCCGAGCTTCTAGAAGGTGCCTGGCGGAGCACGGCCGGCTGAAAGCATGCGCCTTGAGCGACGGCTGCCGCTCTGGGACGACCCCTTGACGCCAATGCACCAAGCGGGCCGGGACACGCCCGGCCCGGCCTGACCTGTTCCTAGTTCGGCAGCGGCGCCGGGTCAGCCGACAAGGAGCGCAGGTAGCTGATGACATCCGCCCGCACCTTCGCATCGGCGATGCCGGCAAAGCTCATCTTCGTGCCCGGCGCATAGGCGCTGGGCTTCAACAGCCACTTGTTCAGCTCGGCGTAGTCCCACTTGCCACCTTTGCCCTTGAGCGCGGCGGAGTAGGCATAGCCCTGCGCATGCGCCCCCTGCTCGGCGCCGAGGACGCCATACAGGTTGGGGCCAAGGCCGTTGCGGCCACCTTCGTTGAAGCTATGGCAAGCAACGCAGCCCAGCTTGGCGGTGTCGGCCTTGCCAGCATCCGGGCTGGCTGAGGCCAGCAACGGCACGGCGTCGTTTCCGCCCGCGGCAGGGGCAGCAGCACCAGCCGGCGGCGGGGCCGCGGTCGCTGCGGCAACAGCCGTACCGGCTGCGGCAGCAGGTGGCGCCGCCGCAGCGGCGGCCTGAGCCGGAGCCGCCGGCAACGGAACCGGATCGTGCGACAGGGTGCGGAGATAATCGATGATGTCCGCGCGCTTCTTGCCGTCAGACAATCCGGCGTAGCTCATCTTGGTGCCCGGCGCATAGGCGCTGGGCTTGATGAGCCATTCGTTTAGCTCGTCCAGCGTCCAGGGACCCTGCTTGCCCTTCAACGCCGCCGAATAGATGTAGCCCTCCATGTGCCCGTGCGGAGCGCCGACCACGCCATACAGATTGGGTCCGACGCCAGCCTTGCCGCCCTCGTTGAAGCTGTGACAGGACACGCATCCCTGCGCCTTGACTCCGGCCTCGCCCCGTCCAGGGTCGGCGGAGGCCAGCAGCACGGCGATGGGCTGCTCCGGCTCCGTCTTAGCGGCAACGGCGGTGCCGCCAGCTTGCGGCAAGTCTATCTTGATCGCCGTCTCGTGCAGCAGCTTTGGCTTCACCAGGGCATCCGCAAGCAACTGCGATCCCAGAAAAGCGACCCCTGCCATCAGCACGGCGGCGACCGCCTTGTTGACCTCCATACCGTCCATATCAAGCCCTTCCCAAGCCGTACGACCGCTGCCAGCGCACGGATACACCACCCATACCGCAGGGCAAGCCCATGCGGCCACCAAACCGCTGTGGACCAAGGATGGGGAAGGTTGCTTAACGGTCAAGCCGACCTGGCTGAACACAAAGCCGAACATAAGCAAAACAGGGGCCTAGCCAACCGGCCAGGCCCCTGCGCGCCCACTGGCGAAGTCAGTTGATCGGCGTGGGCCGCATCGGCGGCGTCGTCCGCGCCCCTGCCGGGTAAACCCCAGGGTTCACCACCCGGAGGCTGGTCTGCACCAGCCCGGCCTGCGGCCCCGGCTGCTTCAGCTCGGGGAAGGCGTTGACCATGTTCACGCCATACAGCGGCTTGAACACCCCTTGGTGGCAGGTCGCGCAAGCCACCTTGGGCGAGTCTCCCGTGGGGCCGAGCCGCCCTACCGGGAACACGTCATGCAACGGGTCCATGTAGTTGGTGTTGATGTCCCGCACCATGCGTATGCCGTGCCAGGCCGAGACGCGCTGCGGCGTGCTCTGGGTCCAATCGCCGAATGCCCGGCTGTTGTGGCAGTAGGTGCAGTTGACCCCCAGCGAGTTGGCGAAGTGGATCATCAGCGCGTAGGTCCACTCGGTTTCCTTGATCGAGTGACGGTTGCCGGACGGCAGCGGCGTCTCGCCCTGCTGGCGGATCGGGTAGTCGCCCTCCAGCATCGGCGTGAATGGGTCATACGGCAGGCTGCTGTCGCCGACCGACGCCTTCGCCAGGTTCTTGCCCTGGGACACCTCCAGCACGCCGCCCTTCTGCGGCGTCGGGCCTGGGTCCTTGTACCAGATGTAGGTCGGCACGTTGTTGCCGCGGTGGCAGGTGTAGCAGGTAACGCCCGCCCCGCCCGGCGTTCCCGCCCCGCCGACGTTGCCAACGCCGTTGCCGCCCCCGGCGGCCACGCCCCAGACGTGCGGCGCCCAGGTCGAGTTGATGTCCTGGGTCATCTGGATCATCCGCCGGGCGACGATCTTGGTGTAATACGTATCCTCCGCCATGTTGGCGGTGTTGTGGCAGTAGGCGCAGCCCTGCTGCGGCGCCACCCAGTTGGTCAGGCTCACCATCAGCCGGGTGAACTGCCCGACGCTGAGGTCGCCCAGCACCAGCACGTTCTTGTAAACCTGCGCCGCCTTCGGCCCGGTCGCCGGCAGTTGCGGCAGGGACGCCGGCACCTTGTTGGCGGCGACATACTTCACCAGGTCGGCCTTGTTGTAGTTGGTCTCCATCGCGACGCCGCGGAAACCGCGTTGTATCCTCACCTGGCCCGGCGTTTCGAACTTCGACAGCATCGCGATGCCCAGCAGCGCCGCCGCGGCCGCGCCGACGACGCCCAGGCCCAGCTTGATACCGGGGATCATTGCGGCGCTCCTGCAGCCGGCGGCGCCACGCCGGGGATGCCGGTTGGGGTCGCCAAGGGATTGACCGGCGGGGCCGGGAAGCCCGGCGTCGTCAGCGTCGGGTCCTGTATGGCGCCCCACACAGCCGGATACTCGGGGGCGATCCCGTGCTTTTGGCCCCACAGGAACCAGTTATCCACGACCGTGCCCGTCAGCAGGATGCCGATGCCGCCGGTGATCGGTGTCAGGATGGCGAACCACCAGGCCCAGCGGTGGATGCTCTCGGCACTGGCGCACCAGCCCATGGTCCAACGCCAGAACAGGGCGCCGCGCTCGAACGCCGTGCCGCGGTCGGCGATCTGCTCCAGCTCACGCTCGCCGCCGTAGCGGGTGATCGCCAGCACCGTCGCGCCGTGCATGGCGAACAGCAGGGTCGAGCCATATAGGAATACGATGCTGAGCATGTGGAACGGATTGTAGAACAGGTTGCCGTAGCGCAGCGAGAAGGCGGCGGTCCAATCCAGGTGCGGGAAGATGCCGAACGGCACCGCTTCCGACCATGACCCCATCAGAAGCGGCCGGATGAAGCCCAGCACGAGATACAGCCAGATCGCGGCGCCGAAGGCCCAGGCGACGTGGTTGCCCATGCCCAGGCTCTTTGCCCGCTGATACACCCGCAACCACCACAGCAGGATGGAGGCGGTCAGGAAGAACCCGGCCATCAGCCACCATCCGCCCTCGGCCAGCGGCGGCAGGCGCAGGCCGTATGACGGCGCCGGCGGCTCCAGCGCCAGCCAGAATAGCTGGCGGACAAACTGCACGATGTCCCAGTTCACCGACGCCCACATGTTGAGGCCGATGATCTCGAAGGCGATGAAGCCGCAGATGAGGGACGCAACGCCGGTGGCGCCCAGGTAGATCGGACCGACTTGCGCATCGCCCAGCACGCCGAACAGGTGCAGGTAGAACGGCTTGCCCGACCGGGTCCAGCTCGTCGCCGTCACCGGCACCCCGGCATAAACGGGGCCGCGGACCTGCACGCGGGTGAAGAGATTCTGGTACTCAGCCATGAGGTTCCTCCCGGCTTTCTTTGTTATGTTGCGGGAACGCTGATCCGGCCGATCCCGTCATTGCGAGGCGTGCAGCGCCGCGGCATCCCAGGGGCCACGGCTGCAATTCCATTTGCCCCTGGATCGCCGCGCCGCAAGCGGCTCGTGATGACGGCCCGTTGATGTCGGAGGTCGGCATCTTCCTACCTCCAGATCGGCAGGTTCAGCCACCAGCCCCACCATTCCGGCCAGCCGCGGCTCCAGAAGGGGCCGCTGATGATGATGCACACAGCACTCCAGAACCCGGCGGACAGCGCCAGAAACAGGCCGAGCCGGTGGATGCCCAAGGTGCCGATGGACCAGCCGATGGTGTCGCGGAAGAAGGTGTTCTCGTGCTCGGCGGTCTTGATGACCTTGCCCTTGCCGGGGTTGGCGGCGGAGAGCACCAGCGCCCCGTGCAGCGACAGCGCGAGCGTGGTGGTGAAGAAGAACGTCACAGCCAGCATGTGCGCCGGGTTGTAGTGGAAGTGGAGGTATTGATAGCCGGTGTTACTGACCCAATCGAGGTGGCTGAGGATGCCATAGGGGAAGCCGTGCCCCCAGGCGCCCATCAGCACCGGACGGATCACCACCAGGCTGACATAGGCGAAGATCGCCACGCCGAAGGCGAAGGGCACATGGTAGTTCATGCCGAGCTTACGGCTGATCTCCACCTGCCGGAGCATCCAGGAGACGAAGGCGCCGATGGCGCAGATGGTGATGACCTGCCACAGCCCGCCCTCCTTGAGCGGCGCGAAGCCGAGACCGTACGACAGGTCGGGCGGCGCGATGTTGATGCGCCAAACGTTCCAGGTGGGGCCGATGGCCGCGCCGTAGACGATCAGCGCGGTGCCCAGCAGGGAGAAGAACAGCGCGGTGACGCCGAAGAAGCCGACGTAGAACGCCCCGACCCAGAAGTCGAACAGGTCGCCACCGATCAGGGTCCCGCCGCGGACGCGGTACTTCTCCTCATAATTCAACATGGCCATGACGGGCATCTCCCTGTGCGGACCGCGTGCGGCCCGCGTCGTGTCGGCGGATCGGCCCGGGCGGAGGAGGCTGTTCCCCTCCGCCCGGCACCGTGGTTCGGGGTTACCGGGAGGCCGGCGGGGCTGTGGACGGCAGCGGCGCCAGTTGCGGGGACGCCAGGCTGCTGCCGGCGCCGCGGACGGGGCCTTCCAGCCAGTTGAACCGGCTCGTGCTGAGCAGGATGAAGTGGATCAGCAGCGCCAGCACGAACAGGAACACGCTGAGTGCGACCAGGACCCGGCGGGGGTCGAAAAGCAGCCAAACACGCCACATGGTATGTTCCTCCCTATGCCAGCAGCGACTTGACGAACTGGATGCCGTCCAGCATCGCAGCGGGTGAGCCGGGGTAGCCGTTCGGCCCGGGCAGCCACGGCCGCCACTGCCAAACCAGGAAGTGCGCCACGATCGCGATGGCCGTGAACACGATGAAGCTGGTCACGAAGATGCTGTGAAACTCGCGAGCTTCGCTGTCGGTCAATCCCGAGCTGGAATTGCCGCGTATTGCGACGTCAGACATCCTTAGGGTCCTCCTCCATGGCCGCTGCTGGGGCCGTTGCTGCCGCACGCATCCCGTGCGGCTGGGTCCAGGCCGCGGCAACCGCCGGGGCCACGCGCCCACCGGCTTCGCCGGCAAGCCATCGCCTGCCGGCTGAGCCGGCAAGACCTCGCCAACCGGCACCGCCGGTCGAGCCTTGGAGCCGTCCGGCAATGCCGGCCCGGCCTGATACGGGGGGCGGCGCTCATGCGGCCTGCCCTCCCGTCATCCGTTGCAGGGACTCCGCGACGCGCCGGGCGGTGACGCGGCCCTCGCGAGCCGCCCGCGCGTCACCCTCCACCCGGTCGCGCGCCCGCTTGGCGGCGCTGATGCGTACCAGGAACGGCTCGCGTGCGACGTGCGCGTCCAGCGCGGCCACGGCGTCGTCGTCCCAGGGGTCGGCGTTCCAGTCCGCGCCCTGCACCGGCGTCGCCTCCACCCGGTCCATGTCCGTGCCGAGCGGCAGGATGTGGAACAGGGCGTCAAACAGGGCGTTACAGAATTCCTGCACCACATACGTCGCCCCGGCGTAGCCCATGAACGGCGTCCCCGTAGCCCGGCGGATCACCGCGCCCGGGAACGACGCCGGGATATACATGCACCGCGCACCCAGTTCGGCGGCATACATCCGCTCGTTGAACGA
>DASWOJ010000327.1:0-4601 GCA_036398775.1 Acetobacteraceae bacterium | reverse complement strand
ATCGACGAGGCGCAGCGCTGCTGGTCCGCGGCACATGCCGTGGCCAAGACCGTGGCCCGCCGGGTCAGGCTGCATCAGTCGGAGCCGGCGCATCTGCTGGACATCATGCAACGCCGCCCGGATGGCGCCGTGATCATCTGCCTGATCGGTGGCGGGCAGGAGATCCATGACGGCGAGGGCGGGCTGGCGGAATGGGGCGAGGCTCTGCGCGCCCGGCCGGCCTGGCGCGTGCTGGCGCCGGAAGGGGCGCTGGCGGCGCCCGTCGCCCGGCAGCGCCTGCCCTGTCTGCCGGGGATGGTGGCGAGTCCGGCGCTGAATTTGACGGTGCCGGTCCGCTCCCTGCGCTGCGCCGCCGGGCCGGCCTGGGTGGATGCGGTGCTGGCGAACGAACCCGAGCAGGCCCGCCGCCTAGCACGCGATTTCGTGCCATTCTCCGTCACGCGCGACCTGGCGACGCTGCGGGCGTGTCTGCGCCGGGCCTGCCGCGGCGACCGCCGGGCCGGGCTGCTCGCCAGCTCCGGCGCGCGGCGGCTGCGGGCGGAGGGGCTGGGCGCCACCCTGCCGCATGACGACCCGGTGGCGGTGGCGCGCTGGTTCCTGGACCGCTTTCCGGACGTCCGTGCGTCGGACGCGCTGGAGGTGGCGGCGAGCGAGTTCTTCGTCCAAGGGCTGGAGCTGGACGCGGCCGGGCTGTGCTGGGATGGCGATCTGGTGCGCACCGGGTCCGGCTGGGCGGCGCGGGCGTTTCGCGGCACGGCCTGGACGCGGCCGCGGGCTGCGGAGAAAACGCAGAACCGGCTGAATGCCTATCGCGTGCTGCTGACCCGGGCGCGGTATGAGACGGTGATCTGGGTGCCACGGGGCGATGCCGCCGACCCGACGCGCGACCCGCGGCTGTACGATGCGGTGGCGGATTATTTGCTTGCCTGCGGGGCACGCATGACAGGGGCTGTGGTTTGAAGATCGTGATGCGTGGCGTACTGGCCGTCCTGTTCGTATGCGCCGCCTATGCCGCCCAGGCTGCGGATTTGAAGGTTGCGACCTGGAACCTCGAATGGCTGACCGCGCGCGCGGTCGGCGACCCGGCGTTGCCGGAGGATGTGCAGCCGAAGAATGCCGCCGATATCGCGCTGCTGCGCCGCTATGCCGCGATCCTCGATGCGGACGTGGTGGCACTGCAGGAGGTCGATGGCCCGGGCATTGCTGCGCAGATTTTCCCGCCCGACCGCTACGACCTCTATTTCACCGACGACAAGGTGGTGCAGCGCGTCGGCATCGCCGTGCGGCGCGGCATCCGCGTGCAGCGCAACCCGGATGTCACCGGCCTCGATCTGTATCCAGATGCGCAGTTTCCGCTGCGCAGCGGGGCGGACATCACGCTGGATCTGCCTGGCGGCAAGCTGCGGCTGCTGGCCGTGCACTTGAAGACCGGCTGCCAGCGCGACCGGCTGGACCGCAGCCGCCGGCCGCAATGCGAGGTGCTGCGCGGGCAGGTGCCGGTGCTGCAAGGCTGGATCGCGCAGCGCCGGGAGGAGGGCGTGCCCTTCCTGGTGCTCGGCGACTTCAACCGCTGGATGGATGGCCGCGACCAGATGCTGTCCGCGCTGGAATCCGCCGCGCCGCTGGCCCGGGCGACGGAGGGGCATGACAGCCCCTGCTGGGGCGGCGAGCATTTCATCGATCACATCCTGGCCGGGGGTGCGGCGCGCGGCTGGCTCGACGCGGATTCGCTGCGGGTGCTGGTCTATCGCGAGGGGCCGGCGATGAAGGAGCATCTGTCCGACCATTGTCCGGTCGCCGCCACCTTCCATCTACCAGGGTGAGGGCCCGTTTGAGAATGCTACTCTGACGGTCATCCGACGGCAATTTTCTGCGCTCCGGTGCTCGCGGCCATCTAGGCCGCTCCGCTCCGGTACTCAAAAATCACCGACGGACGGCGCTCCGCGCCTCTGACTCGCCAGAGCGCATTCTCAAACGGGCTCTGAGGCCTGTAGACTGGGCGCACCAGCAGGGAAGGATATCGATATGGCTTTGACCGCGCTCGTCACTGGGGCGACGGCCGGATTCGGCACGGCGATTGCGCGCCGGCTGGTCCAGGCAGGCTACCGCGTCATCGCTGCCGGCCGCCGGGCCGAGCGGCTGGAGGCGTTGGCCAAGGAGCTCGGCCCGGCGCTGCTGCCGCTGCCGCTGGACGTGACGGACACCGCCGCGGTCGCGGCCCTGCCGGGCAGCCTGCCGGAGGGCTGGCGGGAGGTGGACGTGCTGGTGAACAATGCCGGCCTCGCTTTGGGGCTGGACCCGGCGTTCAAGGCTGACCTGGCGCAGTGGGACCAGATGGTCGCCACCAACGTCACCGGGCTGATCCACCTGACGCGCGCACTGTTGCCGGGCATGGTGGAGCGCAACCGTGGCCATGTGGTGAATATCGGCAGCACGGCGGGGGTATACCCCTATCCGGGCGGGCATGTGTATGGCGCGACCAAGGCCTTCGTGGCCCAGTTCACGCTGAACCTGAAGGCGGATCTGGTGGGCACCTTCGTGCGTGCCACCACAATCGAGCCGGGCCTGGTTGGCGGCACGGAGTTCAGCAATGTCCGTTTCGGCGGCGATGGGGACAAGGCCGCTTCCGTCTATCGCGGCACCGAGCCGCTGACCGCGGAGGACATCGCCGAGGCGGTGATGTGGGTCGTCAGCCTGCCGCGCCATGTGAACATCAACCGCATGGAAATGATGCCGACCTGCCAGGCCGCCGGCCCGCTGGCGATCAAGCGGGAGTCGTAGCCGCGGGGCCGCGGCGGCTGCTGCCGATCTGGCCGCAGCTGCCGCTCCGCCGTGCGGTGCCGTTCGGGGATCGCAGTCTCCACCCTCATTCCACCAGGCCGGCATGATCAGCAGCAACATGATCGACGTCCTGCTGGGCGTCGTGTTCACCTTTGTCGCCGTCAGCGGGGTGGCGATGGCGGTCACCGAAGCTGTCGCCTCGCTGTGCAGGCTCCGGCAGGCGACGCTGCATGACGGCATCGAGGCGCTGCTGAACGACGGCGCCACCGGGCTTGCGCAGGCACTTTATGCGCATGCCCTGGTCAATCCGCTGTCGGCCGGCAGCCGGCTGACCACGCGGCCTTCCTATGTCGAGCCGCGCAATTTCGCCCTGGCCCTGACGGATGTGCTGCAGGCATCCGCGCCAGGGGCCCCGCTGGATGCCGTCATCGCGGACCTGAAGGACGTTCAGGTGAGGCAGACGCTGCAGGTGCTGCTGCGGGAGGCGGACGGGGATATCGAGCAGTTCCGGCACGGCATCGCGGACTGGTTCAGGGACGCGATGAGACGGCTGAAGGGCTGGTACAAGCGCAGGACGCAGGTGATCGTCTTCGGCGCGGCCTTCCTCGTGGCGGCCCTGCTCAATGCGGACCCGCTGCGTGTGACGACGCTGGTGTGGTTTCATCCCATGCTCGACCAGAGCCTTACGGCGCCGCCGGGCAGCGTGCATCTGGGCGAGTCTTTGCGGCTGCTGCGCCATAGCGGCCCGATCGGCTGGTATGGCTGGCACCTGGACCGGCATCGCCCGGTTGCGGGCATCCTGAGCATGCTGCTGGGTTGGCTGACCGTGTCGGCCGGTGCCTTGCTGGGGGCGCCGTTCTGGTTCGATGCCCTGCAGCACGTCGTCGGGATCCGCAGTGCCGGTACGCTTGCCAAGCCGGCGGCGCGGCACTGAGTCTGCCGCCTACAGCAGTCCCTTCTCGCGGAAGCTGAGCCAGCGCCCATTGCCAACGATCACGTGGTCATGCACGAGCACCGATAGCGTGGCCAGTGCGGCCTTGATCTCCTGCGTCATCTGGATGTCGGCGCGGGAGGGGGTGGGGTCGCCGCTCGGGTGGTTGTGGACCAGGATCAGCGCCGTCGCGTGCAGCTCCAGCGCGCGTTTGGCCACTTCCCGTGGGTAGACCGGGGTGTGATTCACGGTGCCGCGCGCCTGTGCCTCGTCTGCCAGCAGGCGGTTGCGGTTGTCCAGGAACAGGATGCGGAACTGCTCCACCCGCTCACGCGACAGCACGGCGTTCAGGTAAGCCATGAGCTGGTCCCAGTTGCCGAGCAGCGGCCGGTCCTGCACCTCGGACCGCACCAGGCGCAGTGCTGCGGCCTGCACCGTCTTCAGCGCTGCCGCCCCGGCCTCTCCCATGCCGTCCACGCCGCGCAGCTCGGGCAAGGGGGCGGCGATCACATTGGCGAAGCTGCCGAACCGGGTCAGCAGGGCGCGGGCGATCGGCTTGGTGTCGCGCCGTGGCAGGGCCAGGAACAGCACCATTTCCAGCAGCTCATGGTCGGCGAGACTGTCGGGCCCGGCGGTCAGCAGCCGGGTGCGCATCCGCTGACGATGCCCCTCCGCACTGAGCGGGGAGGGTGGGCGATCAGGCAGGTCGTCCAGCAAGGTCGCCATGGCGGCAGCGTGCCATAGCGGCTGCGGCTGGGTAAAGGCTTCGGGGCGGCTACTCGCCCCGCCAACCCGGCTGCTGCGACAGGAAATCGTACAGCGCCGGCCCATGCTGCGACCGGCCCAGGATCTGCTCGTTTTCCTCATAGAGCAGCACGTCGGCGTTCAT
>DASWOJ010000326.1:0-3092 GCA_036398775.1 Acetobacteraceae bacterium | reverse complement strand
GCTGCGCCTGGCCGAGGCCTTCGTGTTCGCCAGCCAGCAGCCGGTGACGCCCGCGGTGCTGCAGCCGCTGCTGCCCGCACCGCTCGATGCCGGCGCGGTGCTGAACGCCCTGCAAGCGCGCTGCGCCGGGCGCGGCGTGGTGCTGGCCGAGGCCGGGGGATGGGCGTTCCGCACGGCGCCGGACCTGGCGACGGCACTCGCCGCGGTGCTGGCGCCGCCGCGCCGCCTGCCGCGGACCTGCATGGAAGTGCTGGCCGCTTTGGCGCTGCACCAGCCGGTGACGCGTGCGGAGTTGGCGTCGGTGCGCGGCGCAGCGATGAGCCAGGTGACGATGGACCTGCTGCTGGAAGTCGGGCTGATCCAATCCGCCGGGCGCCGCAACGCGCCGGGCCGCCCGGTGCTGTGGGCCACGACGCCGCGCTTTCTGGAGCGGTTCGGCCTAAAGAGCCTGCGCGACCTGCCGGACCTGCAGGACGTGCCCCCACAGGCCCCGGGGGCCGGGCCATGACCGCGTCGCCGCCGTTCCGCGTTGGCCCAGGAAGGGAGGGGTGCCCGGCTTGCCGTGCCGCCGCCTGCCGGGGACGCCGCGTACGTGCCGGCCGCGACCGCCGCCGGCCAGGCCGCGCTGGACGCCGCCCAGGTGCTGGCCCGCAATGCGGCGGCGCCTGCGACTCAGCGAGCCTACAAGGCGGACTGGACCCACTACGCCAGATGGTGCGATGCGCACGGCTTCGTGCCGGTGCCAGCCCTGCCGACCACGGTCGGCGCCTACCTCGCCGAAATTCACGCGCTTACTATCATACGCCGCCGCCTGGCGGCGCTGGGCAAGATGCATCGCTTCAACGGCCTGCCCTGGAACCCGGCGCACCGCGACATCCAGGGACCGCTGCAAGGGCTGCTCCGCACCCACGGCCGCCCGGTGCGCAAGGCCGCGGCGCTGACCCTGCCCATGCTGCGGCGGTTGGTGGCGACTTGCGACCGCACCGCCCGCGGGCGGCGCAACCGTGCGCTGCTGCTGATCGGCTTCGCAGCCACCCTGCGCCGCTCGGAGCTGGTGGCCCTGCTGGTGGAGGACACGGCCGTGGCCGCCGACGGCCTGCGGCTGCGGATCGCCCGGGCGAAGGCGAAAACCGACCAAGCGGGGCAGGGGGCCGAGGTCGGCCTGCCGCGCGGGCGGCACTTGGAGACCTGTCCGGTTCGCGCGTTCGAGGACTGGCAGGCGATGGTCCGGCGCAGGGCCGGACCCTTGTTCCGCCGGGTCGGCGCCGGCGGCCGGATCGGTGACGCCCCGCTGCACCCGGATGTTGTGCGCCGCATCCTGGCCCACAGGACCGGCCTGGCCGGGCTGGAGGTGGACGGCTTCGCCCGGCTGAGCGCCCACGCCCTGCGGTCCGGCTTTATCACCGAAGCCTATGCCGGGGGCGTCAGGGACGAGGACATCATGCGCCACACCCGGCACCGCGACCTGCGCACCATGCGCGGCTACGTCCAGCGTGCCGGCCTTGTGGACGAGAGTCCGGCCGGGATGATCGATCTGTGACGGAGCTGCGCGTTCTCTGGGACGGCGGCCCAGTGCCGGCCGGGGTGCCGCAGGCAGTCCTCCCCGATGCCGGACCGCCGTTGCCAAAGCTTCGGGGCCGGCGCCCGCATGCGGCGTCCGCCACGCTTGCCGACGCGGCGGCTCCGCCCTGGCTCCATCACCACCTGACAGTCAGCGGGCCGTCCGCCCTCGTGACGGCGTTCTCGGAAGCTGCGTGCGGGCCGGGCGTGGTCCCCTGGCCACTCGACGGTGCCGCGGTCGAGGAGGACATCTTCAACTTGGCCATTTCGCAGCTGCCGCACCGCCGCACCCTGACGATCGAGGGATGCCGCATCCTGGCATCGCAGTTCCGGCAACGGGTCGAGGCTCACCAGGCCAGGGCGGCATCGCTGGCCGGCAACGGCCGGGCCTGCCCATTCGACCAGCATGCGCTGTCGCCGGTCCCGGCCGTCGTGCTTCGGCTCGGCTCCACCGACCCGCACGCCGTCGCCTGGCTGCGGGAGAACTAGGGCACGACGGAGAAGCTGCGCCAGGTGGTCCTGCGGCCGCAGCCGTCAAGCGGACGACGGCTGCCAGAGGGACACGCCGTTGCCGGGTATGGGTTCTTCACCGGCGGCGACACCGCGGCCGCTGCGGTCCGGCAGCTGCAGGCGCGCTGGGCCGGGCTGCGGTTCGCGCTGACGGCGCGCCCAGCAAGCTGATCCGCTGATGGACAGCCACGGCGCCGGTGCCACCGGCGAGCCGACGTCCACCGGCGAGGGCCATGCACTCCGGCTGGAGCTGGACGGTTTTAAGAGTTCCCTCGATCGGTTGTTGGCCCTGGCGCGCGACCACAGGATCGACTTGGCCCGGATGTCGCTCCCGGCCCTCGTCGGCCAGATGGCGGCGGCGCTGGAGCGGGCGGTTCCGCTAGGGCAAAAGGCCGACTGGCTGGTCATGGCGGCCTGGCTGCTGCACCTGCGGTCCCAGCTGCTCCTGCCTGTGGATGCGCCGACGCGGAAAGCGGCGGTGAAGCAGGCCGGCGAGCTTCGCACAGGGCTGGTCGGGCTGCGCGCGGTCCAGGCGCTTGCCGCCTGGCTGGACGCCCGGCCGCAGCTCGGACGCGAGGTGTTCACTCGTGGGCGGCCGGAAAGGGTGGGGGTGTCCGTCGTGGCCGGGCACGAGGCCACCGTCATCGAGTTCCTGTGGGCGGCGATGGCGCTGTTCGATGACGGACCTCGGACCCCGACGCCGCGCCCCGCTACCGGCAGGAGTTGCTCGACCTCAATGCCGTCCCGGACGCCCGCACGCGGATCATGCGCCTGCTTGCGGCAGGGCTGGACCAGCAAACGCTCGACCGGCTGCTCTCGGAGCCGACGAAGGACGCCGGGAGCGGGATCGAGGCCACGCTGAAGCGGCGCTCGGCCTGGACCAGCACCTTCGTGGCCAGCCTGGAACTCGCTAAAGCAGGCGAGATCCGCCTGGCGCAAGACGAGGCCTTCGGCATGGTCCATGTCAGGCCGGCATAGACGCCATGACAGGGCCTGCAGGTGACAACACCGGGAACCGGCAC
>DASWOJ010000325.1:0-37085 GCA_036398775.1 Acetobacteraceae bacterium | reverse complement strand
ACCTTCACCTCCGGCGCGTCGTCCGGCATGAACACCGTGGCCGCGATGCCCAGGGATGCCGCGGCACAGGCGAGGGCCTGGCCGTGGTTGCCGCTGCTGTAGGTCAGCACACCGGCCCGGCGCTGCGCCTCGTCCAGTTGCAGCGCGGCGTTGGTGGCGCCGCGCAGCTTGAAACTGCCGGTGCGCTGCAGGCACTCGGCCTTGAGCAGGACCGTGCCCCCGGTCATCTGGTCCAGCAATGGGTTGCGGATCATCGGCGTGCGGACGACCTGGCCGTTCAAGCGGCGGGCGGCCTGGGCGACGTCATCGGGGGTGGGGAGCATCAACGGTCCTCGCGAGTGGGCAGGCGCACGAAGGCGGCGCCGGGTTGGGGCAGCACACGGTAGGCGCGGAAGCGCTCGGCCTCCACCCCGTTGCGGGCACGGACAAGCTCGCCGAGGGGGACGGCCTCGGCCCATTGGGCGGGGTCCGGGGGTTCGCGGCGGCGCTGGCTGATGAGCAGCAGGCCGGGGGCGGACGGGGCGGCGGAAGGGAGGTTCAGCAGGGACCAGCGCCGGGCCTCGCCGGGGATGTCGCCGGCCAGCACCGGGCCGGGCGTCCACCAGGCGAGCAGGGATGCGGCGCCGTAGTTTTCCGCCGCCATGTATCCGGCGCCGGACGCGGCGCGCAGGGCGTCGGCGTCGCGGGCCAGCGTGTCCCAGCCGCCGAGCCGGATCAGCGCCGGGTCGAGGCGACGCGGCAAGGCCAGGGGGGCGGCGGCGGCTTGCAGGGTGGCGGCGGCGGTCAGCAGCAAGCCCAGCGCCGCCGCCGGCCGCCACAGCCGGGCGGGCCAGCCGTGCAGCGCGACGGCGCCGGCGGCAACGGCCGCAGCCGGATACAGGATGGCCGGCCAGTTTGCCTGCACCCGGTCGCCCACAGCGTGCTGCACGAACACCAGCAGCCCCGGGAACAGCATGGCGGCAAGCAGCGACCAGCCGGGGTCCTGCCGCCGGGCCAGGCGGGCGGCGGCGAAGGCGCCGACGGCCAGCAGGACGAAGACGAGCGGCGTCGCCAGTGCGGCTTGCCCGGCCAGCAACTCCCCAAGGTGGCGCAACGCCGCGCCCGGTGCCCAGTCGCCGGCGCGTCCGCCCTGCTTCGCCAGGCTGGCCCAGCCATGCCCGGCGTTCCAGGCCAGCACCGGGGCGAACAGGGCGGCGGCGATGGCTCCGCCCGCCCACAGCCAAGGGCTGATGAACCATCGGCGCAGGCCCGGCACCCAGGCCAGCCACAGCACGATCCCGACGCCCAGGAACCCGCCGGTATATTTGCTGCACAGCGCCAAGCCGGACGCCGCCCCGGCCAGCAGCCACCAGGGGCCGGGTCCGCCCAGCAGCAGGCGGGACAGCGCCCATAGCGCCAGGGTCCAGAAGAACAGCAGCGGCGTGTCGGGCGTCATGGTGACGGCGCCTGCGCCCAGCAGCAGCGTCCCGTTGAACAGCACCGCCGCGGGAATGCCGGCGCCGGGCCGCACGGCGTCCGCCACCCGGGCCAGCAGCAGCGACCCCGCGCCCGCCGACAACGGGCCGAGCAGCCGCAGCCCCAGCGCCCCCTCCCCTGCCAGCAGGGTTCCGGCCCGCATCCACAGCGCCACCATCGGCGGATGGTCCAGGTAGCCCGGCGCCAAGGCGTGCGACCAGGTCCAGTAATACGCCTCATCGGCCGACAACGGCAGGACGGCGGCGGCCCACAGCCGCAGCCCGGTCAGGGCTGCGAGCGCCAGCAGCCAGGGAGCAGGGCGGGACATGGGTCCTCGATCCGCCCCCGCCGGGCCGGCGTCAAGTCTGCAGGGCGCACCTGGGGAGCGCACCTGGAACGTATCGTGGGTTTGGGTGTTAGGTCGCCACGATCATAGCTTGGAGGCGGGGACATGGACGGCGGCGGCATCCTTTACACGGTCATCATCGGCGGGCTGGCGGGCATAGTTGCCAAGCTCATCATGGGCGGGCGCGAGTTCAGCGGCTTCTTCATCACCATCGCGCTGGGGATCGCCGGGTCCGTGGTGGCGACGTTCCTGGGCCAGGCGCTGGGCTGGTATGGGCCGTATCAGGGAGCGCGCTTCATCGGCTCGGTCGTCGGCGCGGTCATCATACTGGTGATCTACCGGGCATTCGCGAGGCCCAGGACCTACTGATGGCGACGCGCGGCCTGATCCTGACGCTGGTCACCCTGCTGGGCGGATGCGGCGTCATCCAGCAGGGACCGGACTTGGTGTCCGCGCAAACGCCGCCCGGCACCGGCCTGGTCAACGACGCCAGCGAGCCGCAGCCGCCGAACAGCCTGCCTCCTGGCGCCGCGGTGGCGGGTCCGGGACCTGGGGTCACGCAGCGCAGCTACCTGACCCGGACGTTCGTGCGCTGATTGCGCGTGCGCCCGGACCGGTTGCTGGCGCCCGGCACGGGCCTTGCCGGTGATGCGGACCGGGTCCGCGGCGCGCTAGGGGTGACAGCCAGCTTGGGCATCGAGGCGTCCGGCGGCACGGTCCATTGGCTCGATACACCGGACGGGCTGCGCCTACGTGCCGCGGCCTGGCCTGACGGGCCGCGCGGGACGGTGCTGCTGCTGAACGGGCGCACGGAGTTCATCGAGAAATACCTGGAGCCGGTAGCGGAGCTGCGGTCCCGTGGCTTTGCGGTGTGGTCATTGGACTGGCGGGGCCAAGGCCAGTCGTCTCGGCTGCTGCCCGATCCCGTGCCGGGCCATGCCGTGCGGTTCACCGACCACCTGGGCGACTTGGACCTGCTGCTGGACCGGCTGGTGCTGCCGGATGCGCGAGGCCGACCGCTGGTGCTGCTGGCGCACTCGATGGGCGGACACCTCGGCGCGCATCTGCTGGCCCGGCGGGCGCCGTTATTCGGGCGGGCAATCCTGTTGGCGCCCATGATGGACTTCCGGCATAAGCGCGGATTATCGCTGCGGTCTGTACGACTGCTGGCCTCGGCGGCGTGCCTGGTTCCCGGGGTGGCGGGGCGTCCCGGCCCGGGGACCAGCCGGCTGCCGCCGCTGGACCGGCCATTCGACGACAATCCATTGACCGGCTGCGCCGACCGTTATGCCGCCGATGCAGCCTGGATGCGGGAGCAGCCGGGGCTGCAGGTGGGCGGGGCGACCTGGGGATGGCTGCGTGCGGCGTCGGCCAGCATCGCGGCGCTGCACCGCCCGAGTTTTGCCCGGGCGATCACCTGCCCGGTGCTGGTCCTGCTGGCCGGCGACGACCGGCTGGTGGACAACCGCGCCACCCGGCGGTTCGCGGCCCGGCTGCCGCAGGCGACGCTGGTGGAGTTTCCGGGCGCCCGGCATGAGCTGCTGCGCGAGCATGACGCGCACCGGCGGATGGTTTGGGACGCGGTGGACCGGTTCCTGGCGCCGATCTGACCATCCGTTACAGCGGCACCCCCGCCAGGCTCCGGCTGGTGCGTATGGTTTGCAGCGTCTGCACCCGGCTGACCGCCACGGCGCCGGTCAGGCGCTGGGTCAACTGGTTCTGGTGCGCCGTGTCCCGCGCCACCAGGCGGAGCAGGAAGTCGCCGCCGCCGCGGATCATGTGGCACTCGCGGACCTCGGGCCAGCCGTCCACCAGCGCCTCGAAGGCGGACAGCACCGATTCCTTCTGGCTGTCCAGGCCGATCAGGGCGAAGAACACGATCTCCCAGCCCAGCCGGGCCGGGTCGGTGTCGGCGTGGTAGCCGCGGATGATCCCAGCCTCCTCCAGCCGGCGGACCCGGCGGAGGCAGGGCGGGGCGGTGATGTCGGCACGGCGGGCCAGCTCGACGTTGGTCATGCGGCCGTCCTGCTGCAGCTCAATCAGGATGCGGCGGTCAATCGCATCAAGGTCCGGTTGGTCGGCGCCAAGCTTCATGGAGTCGTCAAGCCCAGATTGTCGCGCAACTTTATTACAAGAATTGCGATGGGGGAACCCTCCGCAACCGGCTGGGTTGCCGTTATCCCGGTGTATCCGCCGTCGCCCGCCGGCCGTGCACGATGCAGGAGTCCGGTGCTGGTGCTGCCTGGCTGCATCATGCCGGGGCGGGGCAGGCCACCGCCGGCCGTTGCTTGCAAGCCTTGGCGCCTGCCCCGATATTCATGGAGCTGCATGAAGGACTCCGCGCCGATGCCCGAAACGATCCCTACCCGCATGCTCATCATCGGCGCCGGGCCGGCAGGCTACACCGCCGCCATCTACGCCGCCCGTGCCGGCATGGAGCCGGTCCTGGTGTCCGGCCTGCAGCCCGGCGGCCAATTGATGATCACCACCGACGTGGAAAACTACCCAGGCTTCGAGCACGCGATCCAAGGCCCGTTCCTGATGGACCAGATGGAGAAGCAGGCCCGGCACGTCGGCACGCGCATCATCAGCGACCTGGTGATGCAGGTGGATTTCAGCCGGCGCCCGTTCCGCTGCACCGGGGACAGCGGCGACATCTACCTGGCGGACACCGTGGTGATCGCGACCGGCGCCCAAGCCCGCTGGCTAGGCCTGCCGAGCGAGAAGCGGCTGCAGGGCGCGGGCGTCTCGGCCTGCGCGACCTGCGATGGGTTCTTCTACCGGGGCAAGCAGGTGGCGGTCGTCGGCGGCGGCAACACCGCCGTCGAGGAGGCGTTGTTCCTGACCCACCATGCCGAGAAGGTGACGCTGGTCCACCGCCGCGACACGCTGCGCGCCGAGCGCATCCTGCAGCGCCGCCTGTTCGAGCATCCCAAGGTGGAGGTGATCTGGGACAGCGCGATTGAGGAGGTGCTGAGCGGTGGCCAGCCGGAGGTGGTGACGGGCCTACGCATTCGGCACGTGCGAAGCGGCGAGGTGCAAGATTTGCCGGTGGATGGCGTGTTCGTCGCCATCGGCCACACGCCGAACACGACGGTGTTCCGCGGGCAGGTCGAGCTGGACGCGGAAGGCTATGTCGAGACCCCGCCGGGCTTGACGCAGACCAGCGTGCCCGGCGTGTTCGCGGCTGGCGACGTGCAGGACAAGCACTGGCGCCAGGCCATCACCGCGGCGGGCACGGGCTGCATCGCGGCGCTGGAGGCGGAGCGGTTCCTGACTGTGGAGGCCGCGCCTGCCGTCACGGCGCAGGCGGCGGAGTAGGAGCGGCCTGCTTCTGCTCCTTCCTCTGGGAGAGGGTTGGGGTGAGGGGGTCTTGGCTGCGGAGCGGAGAACCGCCAGCTTCGCAGGATCAAGACTCGCATCGGCTGATGGCTGCGCTTGCCCTCCCCCTCACCCCGGCCCTCTCCCGGAGGGAGAGGGGGAAGGAAGCTTTACTCTGCGGCTAGGCTCGGCGCCGCCTGCATCCCGCGCCATGCGGCGTCCAGCCCCTGCCCGAACCGGCTGCACATCGTGGCGATCTCTGCCTCGTCCATGATGAGCGGTGGGGTGAAGGCGATGCGGTCGCCGATGGCGCGCACGATCAGCCCGGCGGCCTCGCACCCCGCCTGCACCCGCTGGCCCACGCCCGCGCTGGCTGGGAACGGGGCACGGGTCGCCTTGTCCGCCACCAACTCGACGCCCGCGATCAGGCCGACGCCGCGCACGTCGCCAACCAGGGGGTGGTCCGCATAGGCGGCCAGCCCGTCCAGGAACGCCGGGGACACCGACCGGACATGGCCGACGATGTCCCGCTCCTCGTAGATGCGCAGCGTTTCCAGGGCGACGGCGCAGGCGACGGGATGGCCGCCATAGGTGTAGCCGTGCCCGAAGCTGCCATGGCGCCGGCTGGCTTCCAGCATAGCCTCGTGCACGCGTCCGCCGACCATCAGGGCGCTGATGGGTTGGTAGGCGGAGGAGAGCTGCTTGGCGCAGCTCACCATGTCCGGCTGCAGGCCGTAGGTGCCGCAGCCCCACATGCTGCCGGTGCGGCCGAAGCCGCAGATGACCTCATCGGCGATGAACAGGATGTCGTATTTCCGCAGCACCGCCTGGATGCGCTCGAAGTAGCCGCGCGGCGGGGTGATGGCGCCGCCGCCGCCCTGCACCGGCTCGGCGAAGAAGGCGGCGACCGTCTCCGGGCCTTCCGCGACGATGAGGGCCTCCAGGCTGTCCGCCATGCGCTGGCTGAACGCCTCCTCCGTTTCGCCGTCGTGCGAGAACCGGTAGTAGTTCGGGTTGTCGGTGTGCAGGAAGCCCGGCAGCGGCAGGTTGAAGCCGGCGTGCATATGCGGCTGGCCCGACAGGCTGACGCTGGCCACGGTGTTGCCGTGGTAGCCGCGCACCCGGCCGATCATCTTGGTGCGCTGCGGCTGTTCTTGGATGCCCCAATAGAGCCAGGCCAGCTTGATGGCGGCATCGTTCGCCTCGGACCCGCTGCACTGGAACAGCACGCGGTGCATGCCGGCGGGCGCGACCGACAGCAGCTTCTCCGCCAGCTCGACGGCCGGGGTGTGACCCTTCTGGAAGAAGGTGTGGTAGTACGGCAGCTCCAGCATCTGCTTGTGCGCGGCGTCGGCCAGCCGGCGCTCGCTGAAGCCGAGGCTGGCGCACCATAGGCCGGCCATGGCCTCGATGTATTCGCGGCCCTCGCTGTCCCATACCCGGCAGCCCTCGCCGCGCTGGATGATGACGGCGCCGTCGCGGGCGTGGTGATCCAGGTTGGTCTGCTGGTGGACCAGGGAGGCAATGTCGCGGGCGTGCAGGGAGTTGGGGGTCATCGAGGGTCTCCTTCTATACTCGTGACAGCGGCATCATTTTTCGGCGTGTCACTGCGACGTGCGGGGCGGCGTGGCGATCCAGGGGCGGCAAGCACGGTCTTGGCCGCCCCTGGGTTGCCGCGCTGCGAGGGCGGCTCGCAATGACGGTCCACACCATGCAGCCTCCCACGCGCCTAACCTTCGCTCATCGCCCAGATCAGCGACAGGACGCGCTCGCGCGTCGCCACGAAGTCCGGGCTGCTCTTCACCGCCCGTATCCCGGCATCGGCCATGCCGCGGGCGAAGGGCACGGGGATGCGCTCGACGATGCGGCCGGGGCGGGGGGACATCACCACCACCTCGGTACCCAGGTAAACCGCCTCCTCGACGCTGTGGGTGATGAACACGACCGTCATGCCGGTGCGGCGCCAGACCGCGTGCAACTCCTCCTGCATGCGTTCCCGCGTCAGGGCGTCCAGCGCGCCGAAGGGTTCGTCCATCAGCAGCACCTTCGGCTCGTTGCATAGGGCGCGGGCGATGGCCAGGCGCTGCTGCATCCCGCCCGAAAGCTCGTAGGGGTAGCGGTCGCGGAACTCCCACAGGCCGACGGTGCGGAGCCAGCCCTCGACCCGCTTGGCGGCGCCGGGGGCACGGCGCATCCGCGGGCCGAAGCCGGCGTTGGCGGCGACCGTCATCCAGGGGAACAGCGCGGCCTGCTGGAACACCACGCCGCGCTCCGGTCCCGGCCCGTCCACGGGGCGGCCGTCGAGGCTGACGGTGCCCGTCGTCGGCTCCAGAAATCCTGCCAGGGTCTGCATCAGGGTGGTCTTGCCGCAGCCGGACGGGCCGACGATGCAGACGAAGCTGCCTTCGGGAAAGGCCAGGTCCGCATGCTCCAGCGCGTGGACCGCCGACGGCCCCTGGCCGTAGCGGACGGATACGCCGGCGAAGCTTACGAAGTCGGGCCGGGTCATGGTGGCCGGCGGCATGTCCATGCTACCGCCCCATCATTGCCAGGGGCGCGGCGCCGCAGCGGCCCAGAGGCCGGCGGGACGGTGCCCCGGCCCTTGCGGCGCCTGGACCGCCGTGCCGCAAGCGGCTCGCGATGGCGGGCTGCGTCCTCACGTGGTCGCCTTGACGATGAAGTCCGTGTTGATCGCCTTCTGGAACGCGTCCAGGCCCGGTGCAGTACGGATGCTCCGCTGCTCCACCAGGAAGTCGGCCGTGCTCTTCAGCGTTTCCGCGAACTTGCCCGGAGTGCCCTTGCCGCCCAGCCAGCGCGCGCCGGCCTGGTCGCCCAGCGGCACGAAGTCGTATTCCTCCATGTCGGACTTGGCGGTCGCGGTGCTGACGCCGGCCTGCTTGCCGACGATCTCCGCGGCCTCGTCCGGCTTCTGCCGCCACATGTCCAGCGCCCGGCCGTATGCCTTCAGGAAGCCCACCACCGCATCGGGGTAGGACTGCGCGAAGGCGGTGCGGACCACGATCAGGTCGGCGATCACGTATCCCGCCTTTTCCAGCGCCTCGGAGGTCTTGTACAGGCTGCCGCCGGCGTCGAGCAGCTTGCTCTTGGCGGGGGACCAGACGTAGGCGCCGTCAATGTCGCCCTTGGACCAGGCTGCCTGGATCGCCGCGGGCTTCATGTCCAGCACGGTTACGTCGCGTTGGGTCATGCCGTTGGACTTGAGAAACCCCAGCAGGCGGAAGTGGCTGGTGGAGCCAAAGGGGGTCGCCAGCTTCTTGCCCTTGAAGTCGGCGGGGGTCTTGAGCCCGGCGCTGGTGCGGACGACCATCTCCTCCGCCGGGCCGATGTTGTCCACCATGCCGATCAACTGGAACGGCAGGCCCTGGGCGATGCCGGCGGCGGTGGCGACGGAGCCGGTGGCCATGCCGATGTCGCAGCTTCCCGCGACGATGGCGGTGTTGATCTCGGCGCCGCTGCCCATCTCGGTCCAGTTGATCTTGGAGCCGACGGCCTCGTCGAACCAGCCCAGGCCCTTGGCGATCATGGTCGGCTTGGTTTCGGTGAAGAAGCCCAGGTTCACCTTGTCGGGCATGGCCGCCCGTGCCCGCCCGGCAAGGCCCAGCACGCCCATCCCAACCAGCGCCGTGCGCCGCGTCGTCACCAATCCCATGCTGCTCTCCCCAATTAGCGCCCAGCCCAATGCACGACCCGCCGCTCGATCAGCAGCAGGATGCGGTCAATCGCCAGCCCGGCCAGCCCGATGATCAGGATGCCGGCGAACACGTAGTCCGAACGCAGGAACCGCCCTGCGTCCAGGATCATCCAGCCGATGCCGTTCGACCCGGCGATGATCTCGGCTGCGATCAGCGTGCCATAGACGATGCCGGCAGCCAGCCGCGCGCCGGTCAGGACTTCCGGCAATGCACTGGGCGCGATCACATGCACAAAAACCTGCCACGGCGACGCGCCCAGCGCCTGGGCGGCGCGGATGCGCTCCGGCGCCACGTTGCGCACGCCGTCGCGGGCGGCGACGGCCGAGACCGGCAGGGCCGCGAGGAACAGCATGGTGATCTTGCTGCTCTCGCCGATGCCCAGCCAGACGATCAGCAGCACCAGGTAGGCGAGCTGCGGCAGCGGGCGCAGGAACTCGATGAACGGCGCCGCGGCGGCATCGAGCCAGCGGACGGTGCCCATGCCCAGCCCGAGCAGCGTGCCGACGACCGCCCCGGTCACGAACCCGGCGCCGACGCGCAGCAGGCTCATGCCGATGTGCTCGCCCAGGCTGCGGCCCTTGTAGCCCTCGTCGAGCAGCTCCTGCAGGCCGGACCACAGATCGGCCGGGCTGGGCAGGAACAGGTCGCGCACGAAGCCGCCGTTCGTCGCGCCGACCCAGGCGGCGGCTACGACCGCCATCGCGAGCAGGGTGATGGCCCAGGATGGGATGGTCCGGGACGTGACGGTTCGGGGCACAGGGCGTCTCACAGCCGGCCGCGCCAGTGGACGAAGCGCCGGTCCAGCAGCCGAAGCGCCCAGGCCAGCGTCACCCCCATCGCGCCCAGCAGCAGGATGCACAGGATGATGACGTCGTTGCGCAGGAAGGTGCTGGCGGAGATCACCATCCAGCCGAGTCCGTCGGTCGCCGCCATCAGCTCGGCCGACACGACGGTGCTGAACGCCGCCGCCAGGGCGATCTGCAATCCCGTCAGCACCATCGGCGCGGCGGAGGGCAGCACGACATGGCGCAGCACCTGGGCGCGTGAGGCGCCCAGCGCCTGCGCCGCCTGGATGCGTTGGAGGGACACGGTGCCGGCTCCCGCTGCGCTGGCCGCGATGATGATCGGAAAGGCGGTCAGGAACAGCAGCGCCGTCTTGGACCCGTTGCCGGTGCCGAGCCACAGGATCAGCAGGATCATGTAGGACAGCGGCGGCAGCGGGCGCATGAACTGCACCAGCCAGCCCAGCGCGGCCTGCGCCGTACGCACCCGGCCCATCCACAGCCCCAGCGGCACGCCCAGCACCGTCGCCAGGCCGAAGCCGCCAGCCATGCGGCCCAGCGTGGACAGCGCGTTGCCCTGCAACGTCGTGCCGCGGTAGCCGTCCCGCACGATATCCCGCGCCGCCACCCAGACATCCCAGGGGGTGGGCAGCAGGTCGCGCGGCACGGCGCCGCTGGCGGACAGCCCTGACCAGGCCAGGATCATCACGCCGACGGAAACCAGGCCGAGCCAAGCCGTGGGAATGCGCAGCCTGCGCCGGGGAGCGGCAGGGGCGACGGATACGGCAAACGGCACCGAGACGGCCGGAAGCTGAGTGGTTTCCGCGGGGGTCACGCACCATCCATGCAACGGCTGCGCCAGGGTTGCAACAGCAGCACGGCCGGGCTGCGCCGCAAGGCCGAACCCGCCGCCGTGCTGAACCGGAGGGTTCCAGCCGCGAAGATGCTCCGGCGGAATCGCCCAGCCGAGTTGGGGTGGAATGGATCAGCCCGGCCTCGCATTCGTCCCTGCGGCAATCCGTCCCGCGTGCCTATGGCGCCCATCGGTCATCATGGCACGGACGCGCACCCGGACCGGCAGCGCTGTCAGGCACGCAACCACCTGGTCCCATCCCTACCTGAGGCCCATCCGCCGCAGGCAGTCCTGCACCAGGCCGTCCCGTCCCAGCACGCCATGCAGCGCTCCGGCCATCGCGCCCGCGTCCTGCTCCGCCGCCCATCGGCTGCCCATGCCTGGCAGCGCCGCGTGCCGTCCGTGCTGGAAGCATAGCGCCGCCAGCTCGGCGAACTCCCGCCCGTGCAGCGCCGGGCCGGGCAGCAGCGCCACGATCCCGGCCAGCCCGGCGTCGTCCAGGTGGCGCCAGGCGTTGAACAGGCCGTGGAAGCCGAAGGTGGGGCCGGATGGGGGCACACGCTCATAGGAGAAGCGGGCCGCCACGTCAGGCGGGGCAAAGCGGATGCCGTGCCCGCCCTCCAGCGTTCCGCGCCAGGTCCGGCAGATCAGCACGTCCTCGGGCACCCCCGGCTCAGGCGCGAAGCCTGGCCCGGCCAGAACGTCCAGCAACCGGCGGGAGCGCAGGGAGAAGCCGCCGTTGCCGACCTCCCTTCCCGCCCCCGCCGCGCCGAGGCCCGGCCAGGGAGCGCCGATGTAGTCCCAGTCGAGGAAGGCCGGGTCCCAGGCAGCGGGGTCCGTCACCCAGCCGTCCCACTGCACCACCAGGGCGTGGGATGTCGTGATCTTCCCGGCCAGACCTTGCAGCATGAAGGCCGAGTAGGCGTCCCGCGAGGCGAGCGGCGGGATGGGGTGGACGCGGAACGGGCGGGAACCCGGCGCATCTCCCGGCGCGGCATGGGGGAGGTCGGTGAACAGCACGGCGTCGCCGAAGCGGCAGGCCATCGCGGAACCGCGCAGGGCCAGCATCGTCAGCGGGACATACCGGCTGTCGGCGGCGCACAGCGTCACCTGGTGCAGGTCTGGCCGGGCTGGAGTTCGGGCAGGGGCAGGGGCGAACAGGCGGCAGGCGTCGTCGAACTGCGCGCGCACGCGGTCCAGGGTGTCCAGCGCGGCTGGGGTCTCGCCGTCCGTTTCGAGTGCGCGCAGGGCCATCCAGGCGTGCCGTGTCCAAACCTCGGCATAGGCGGAGTCAGCCAGCGTGGTGTTCGGGGCAGCAGCTGGCGGGTCGTGGCGCAGCGCGGGATCGAGGTAGGCGTCAATATGGGAGGCTGGGGCGTCCAGGCCGGCGGGCCAGTCCAGGTCCAGCCGGGCGCCGGCCTGGGCCATCGTGCCGCGCCAGTCCTGCAGCAGCGCGTCGTAGGACACGACGGCACGGGCGATGCCACGGGTTCCACGCTCGGCGTCCAGCATGTGGCGGAGCCAGAGCAGCAGGGACAGCCGCGCCGGGAAGCCGTTGCGGGCGGCAAGCGACGCAGCGACGGCGGCGGGGTGGCGCAGCGCCAGCAGCGCGCACGGGGCGGCGGGCAACGCGGGCGGGGTCAGCACAGGCAGCCACAGGGGCAGCAGGCGGGACAGCCGCGGGTCCTTGAGCACGAACAGCCCGGCGCCGCCGTACTCCTCCTGCAGCGCCGCCGCCATGCGCGGGCGGATTGCGTCCTGCAAGGCGGGCGGCAGGCGGCCCGGTTCGAAGGGGGTCCAGTCCGCCCAATGGGAGCCGCCGAGGAGCAGCGCCTCGTCGTTCAGGCAGACGACCGGTTGCGGCTCCCAAAAGCCGCGCGGGTTGTCCGGTCCGGGCGGGACGGGGTGCGCCGGACCGGCAGCGCCGAGCAGGCTGGCCACCCGGCTGAGCGCGGAGGTGCCGCCGCGATGCATCCCGAGAACAAGGAGGGCGCGGTGGGGCTGAGCAGGACGCATGGCCGAAGAGGGTAGCGAGTGATGGAGGTGCTGCCTATGCTTGGGTGCTCCTTACTCGGGAAAACCAGGGTGATGGCAGCCTCGCTGCAAGGCGGCAGCATGTGAATTGGCGCCTGACCGTCCTCGTTCCCGGTGGAAACAACCCCCATGCTCCCTGGGAACCTGCCGATCGGCTGGGCTGCCGTGGACGTTCCTCCATCGGCAGGGGACGGCTGCACGACGGCTGGCTCCTGGCCTTGCCGGCGCCAAGCTGGATTATCATGGCTTGGATCGGCACAGTCCGGCCGGAACAGGAAAGGTCAGCGCCATGCCAGTCATCGCCGTCATCGCAGCAGGTGCAATGGGTTCGGCAGTGGGCCGCGTGCTTGTCGAGCATGGGGCCGAGGTGCGGACGCTGCTGGCTGGACGCAGCCCGGACAGCGTTGCGCGGGCTGCCGCGTCCGGCATGCAGCCCGTGGACATGGCAGGCATTGCAGCCGCCGACGTCATCCTGTCCATCGTGCCGCCGGGCGACGCCCTCTCGCTGGCCGAACAGCTTGCCCCGGCCCTGCGGCACGCGAAGCCGGACCTGATCTACGCGGACTGCAACGCCGTCAGCCCGCAGACGGTGAAGCGTGTCGAGGCCGCGGTCGCGCCGGGCGGCATCCGCTTCGTTGACGCAGGCATCATTGGCGGCCCGCCGAAGCCGGGCAGTGCCGGGCCGGTGTTCTATGCGTCGGGCGAGCACGCGGCTGGCCTGGCCTTGCTCGCCCAGCATGGGCTGACGGTCAAGCTGCTGGACGGCCCGGTCGGCGCGGCATCCGGCTTGAAGATGAGCTATGCCGGGATCACCAAGGGTTTGACCGCACTGGCCACGGCCATGATGCTTTCGGCGACCCGGTTCGGCGCTGCGTCCGACTTGGCGGCGGAACTGGCGGACAGCCAACCGGAACTGCTGGCGATGTTCCGCCGCCAGGTTCCGGGGATGTATCCCAAAGCGTATCGCTGGGTGGCCGAAATGCAGGAGATCGCGGCCTTTGCCGGGGAGGATGCCGGCGCCAGGCAGATCTACATGGGAATGGCCGAGCTTTACGAGGATTTGGCAGCGGACCAGGCAGGCGCGCAGCACAGCATTTCGGCGCTGGATGCGTTCCTGAGCCATCCGTGATGGAGTCGCAGGCTGCCGCGGCCGTGCACAGGCGCCCGACGCCATCCGGTTGCTTGGCGGGTCTACAGGGACGACAGCCGCCTGCACCGGCCGTCCCCGTGCCGGCAGCGGGGCTGCTGATGCCGGGCGCCTTCACGATCCCACCAAGGCGAATTGGCAACCGGCGCACAACTGGTGTTAGCTGAACCGCCACGCCGTGCGCCGAATCGCGGCGGTGCCGCATCAGGGGACGCTCAGGGCATGGATTGGGACAAGTTGCGCGTGTTCCACGCGGTTGCGGAGGCCGGCAGCTTCACCCATGCCGGTGAAACCCTGAACCTCAGCCAGTCCGCCGTCAGCCGCCAGATCTCGGCGCTGGAGGAGAACCTGCAGGTTCCGCTGTTCCACCGCCACGCCCGCGGCCTGATCCTGACGGAGCAGGGGGAGAGCCTGAACCGCACGGTGCGCGAGGTGTTCGCCAAGCTGGCGATGACCGAGGCGCTGCTGACGGAAAGCAAGGAGAAGCCGGCTGGGCGGATCAAGGTCACGACGACGGTCGGCTTCGGCAGCTCGTGGTTGGCGCCCCGGCTGCAGAAGTTCCTGGAGATGTATCCCGACGTCACCATGAGCCTGCTGCTGGACGACACCGACCTGGATCTGGCGATGCGGGAGGCCGACGTGGCGATACGCATGCACGCGCCGAAGCAGCCGGACCTGGTGCAGCGGCACCTGATGCAGATACACTGGGTGGTCGTGGCGCACCCGGACTATTTGGCCCGCGCCGGGACGCCGGCGCGTCCGGAGGACCTGGACGACCACAAGCTGATCCTGTTCGGCGACTACCGCCCGCCGGTTGCGGACATCAACTGGCTGGCGGAGGCCGGGCGCCGGGCGGGATCGCCGCGCCGGGCGCTGCTGGAGGTCAACAGCATGCACGCGATGGCGATGGCGATACGTTCCGGCCTGGGCATCGGCGTGCTGCCGGACTGGATGACGGGTGAGCTGGACGGGCTGGTGCGGCTGCTGCCGGAGATGAAGGCGCCGAAGGTGGAGGTGTTCTTCGTGTATCCGGAGGAGCTGCGCAATTCCAAGCGGGTGGCGGTGTTCCGCGACTTCCTGCTGGCCCGGCTGCAGGAGCTGCATTAGGTGCCCCGGTGGCACGCCGCCGCTGCCTTCCTGGCCCTGGCCGGCTGCGCGGCGGAGCAGCCGCGGTAGGTTCGTGGGAGGCGCGGTCAATGAGATCGTGGCCAAGCGCATGGACAAAAAGCAGCCGATGCGCTGGACCAGGGTCACCGTGCAGCCCCTCCTTGGCGTGCGCACGGCGGTGCTGAACAACACGCTCACGGATACCTTCCGGCACTGTCATCCGGGCTTCCGGCCCGCCAACGACGACCGAAGAGCGACGACGGCCGCGGCCTGATCACCTCCACGATTTTGAATGCTCTCGCGGCAGCTTCGCCCGTCGCACCCGTTGCTACCGGACCTTGCGGTTCAGCTCGTTGCGGCGGCGTCTTTGAGGCTGGTGGCGATGAAGTCTGGGGTTATTGTGGCGCAGATCTCGTCCTTGTTCTCGCCGATCTCGGCTCCGACGGCTTTCATCACGTCGGTGAACTCATCCTGTGTCATGTCATGCTGGGAATCCGAGGCCTTTTGCAGGCCGGTCTTGATCTGAACAGCCTGATCAGCCGTAAGGTTGGTCTTGCAAGCGCTCGTTATGACGGTGAGAGTGCCGTAGGCCAGCATGCGCTTCGCGTCGATCCAGCTTTCGGAGTCGGCGGCACGAGCCTGCGAAGTCAGCAAGGCAGCTAATGTAGCAGCAAGAAGAAACTTGTTCATGTGAACTGTCCAGTAGGGAAGGATGGTGCAAATTACGACACAACAGTAAATGCTTTATGATTGCCTGCCAGGATCAGTGTCCGGTGGAGCGGGCAGTTTCTGAAATTCCGTGTGTGTAGGCTTGTTCGCCGATCGGTAATTGCTCACCCTTGTAGGTACAGCCTTCGCTTCGGATTGGCGGAGAGTTAACCTCGAACATAGTTGACGCGATCCCGGGTGCCTCGACCCAACATCGGAGTGCCACCCGAGATCGACCTCAGCAAGCTGATTGTAGGCGCTCGCAATCAGCCCTGATTCCGGCTCGGGTTTGCTGACATTGAGGCGGGCGTCGCGTTCGCACTATCCACCTTTGTGCTTGCCATCGTCGGGCGGTGCCCGCCAACAGAGAGTTGTGTTCACATTCCATGCCAATGGATGAACTGAAGATTAGAGTTATGCCGTCCCTCGCCGGGAATTCGCTTATCCGGGCAGGTTTGGCCTCAACAGAGGACATGGCGTCGGATGTCATGCAGACAACGTTAGGCCAGAAACAAAGCGATCGTCGTTGATTTGCCTCGGGTGTCCTGCAACGGGCCATGGTGACGAGTCAGATGGAATGTTCGCACAATACCTGCCAGAAAAGATGGTGGATGGGGAACGGCCGCGCGTTGATTGCCTGAACGGGTTTACTTGCGGCCTAGAGGCCCCGTGGTGCCCCATCCAGCAACCTTCTGATGACCGCCCGTTTTCCTGATGCCTTGATCGGAACCGAGCACACCGAGGCCAAAACCCAGTATAGGCGGGCTGCCGCTCGAGATGTGTGAGGATCTGACCCGGTGCGTCGCCCTGGTCCCGGCTGCCATACCGGTCCGTAAGCATGCGCACCGGCAACTGGACCATGCGCGGCGAACAGGGACAGCGAACCTCCAGGCAATACGCCGGCCGATCCGCAAGGGTGTGGTCAAAAATAGCGCGGGCTGGCGTAGTATGCCGCCCTTGCAAACTTTTTCTTGGTGATTTCGCGCGAGGATGCCCTGACAGCAGCGCATCAGGAGCATCATGCGAAACTCCGTCACCCGGATCACCATCCGCACCAAAGTCATCGTCGGCTTCGCCCTCGTCGTGTGCTGCACGACGGCGCTAGGCGGCTTTGCAATCCAGCGGCTGGCCGCGGTCAACGCCGCGGCAGCGGACATACGGGGAAACTGGATGCCAGCCATTCGCTACCTGGGTGATATAGGGCAAGGCATGGAACGGTTCCGGCAAACGGAGGCGACCTTTTCCATGATCGCCAACGCCTCGGAACAGGACAAGCAGCACCGCCTGCGGGACGAGGCCGATGCGGTAGTCACACGGGCGCTGAAAGCCTACGCCCCGCTTGTCACGCCTGGGGTGGTGCGCATGCTGGCCGACGAGGTGAACCGTCTTTGGGCACAGTATCGGGAGCTGGACGCGAAATACCTGACCCTTGTCACCAACGGCGACTCCGGGGCGGATGTGCTATTCACGGGCGAGATGCGAACGGTGTTCCGTAAGCTGCGGAACACGCTGCTGGCGGAAATGACGCTGAACGTGAACGGCGGCAATGCGGCGGCGGACCTAGGGACGGCGCTGGACGCGCAGGCCCGCGGATGGATTCTTGCTGCCCTGGCGCTGACGGCGCTGCTGTGCACGGGCATCGGTGTCATGATGGTGTTCAGCGTCGCCCGTCCGATCATCGCCATGACGTCGGCGATGCGCCGCCTCGCGGCCCAGGACCTTGACGTCACCATCCCCGGGGTTGGCCGCGGCGACGAGATCGGGGCGATGGCCGGCGCGGTGCAGGTGTTCAAGGACAATGCCCTGCACGCAAAGGTGCTGGAGCGGGAGCAGGCCGAGGCCCAGGTGCGCCGCGTCGCAGAAGATGAGCGGGTGCGGGCCGAGGCCGAAGACGCCGCGGCGGCAGAGGCGGCGGCGCTGGTCGTCGGCTCCATCGGCACCGGGCTGGAGCGGCTGGCGGCCGGAGACCTCACCTACCGGGTGGATGCGGCGCTGCCGCCGGCCTACGAGAAGCTGCGGGCGGACCTGAACGGGGCGATGGACGGACTGCAGGAGCTGATCCGCGGCATCGTCGCCAACACGTCGGGCCTGCAGTCCGGCACCGGCGAGATCACCCAAGCGGCCGACGACCTGTCGCGCCGGACGGAGCAGCAGGCCGCAAGCCTGGAGCAAACGGCGGCGGCGCTGGACGAGATCACCGCGACGGTGCGTGCGACGGCCGAGGGGGCGGAGCAGGCGCGCAGCCTGGTGACCCGGACCACGGCGGACGCCGATCGTTCGGGCGCCGTGGTGCAGGAAGCGGTGGCGGCGATGAGCGGGATCGAGCAGTCGTCGCAGAAGATCAGCCAGATCATCGGCGTGATTGACGAGATCGCGTTCCAGACAAACCTGCTGGCGCTGAACGCCGGCGTCGAGGCGGCGCGGGCCGGAGACGCCGGGCGGGGCTTCGCGGTGGTGGCGAGCGAGGTGCGGGCGCTGGCGCAGCGCAGCGCCGAGGCGGCGCGGGAGATCAAAGCGCTGATCCACACCTCGACCCAGCAGGTCGGCTCCGGCGTGAAGCTGGTGGGGGAGGCCGGGCAGGCGCTGGGCCGCATCATGGCCCAGGTGGGCGAGGTCAGCGGCGTGGTCGCAGGGATCGCCTCGTCGGCACGGGAGCAGGCGTCGGGGCTGGCCGAGGTCAATACGGCGGTGAACCAGATGGACCAGATGACGCAGCAGAACGCCGCCATGGTGGAGCAGAGCACGGCGGCATCGCACGCCCTGGCGCAGGAAGCGGAAGAGCTGGCCCGGCTGGCGCAGCGGTTCCAGGTCGGCGACGACGCGCCGGCACGCCCAGCGGGACGTACCCCGGCGCTGCAGGTTGTGGGCGGGCGGGGCCGGAAAAGGTAGGCTCCGGACGTACGATGGCCTGGCTGGCGGGCGTGCGCCGGCCAGGCCCTAACGCAGCCCCGTGCTGACCCGGATCGCCAGCGCCGCGCCGATCAGGATGGCAAGTCACGCTTGTCGCCGGGGCCGGCGCCGCCTTGGGAGAACACGGCGCTCACCTTTTCCCCTACCCTGGCCCTGTCCGGAGGTAGAGGGAGCAGGCAGCTTCCGCCTGGCGCACCCACTTGCCACTTCGTACACGCCAACCCTACCGTTCCGCCCAATGAACGTGGGGGGAACGGCTGTCATGCCGCGCATCGCGAGTTTATGGGCCATCTGCGCCCTTTTCCTGGCCGCGCCGGCTGGCGCGGCCGACATCAAGGAGGTCGGCAGCCTTCACATCGGCGGGCGCACCGTCACCCTGTCCGGCCTGCCGAAGCGGGAGATCGTGTTCTCGCCGGGTTCGCCGCCCACGACCGTGGACCCCAACGGCGAGTTCGCGGTGGAGCAGATGTATGTGCAGTATGTCCTGCAAACCGCCCCCAAGGCGCGCTATCCCCTGCTGCTGTGGCACGGCGGCGGGTTGACGGGCGTGACGTGGGAAACCAAGCCGGACGGCCAGCCGGGCTGGCAGAGCTTCTTCATCAACGCCGGGCACGACGTTTACGTGTCGGATGCGGTGGAGCGGGGACGGGCGTCCTGGGCGCGCTACCCCGAGGTGTTCAAGACCGAGCCGTTCTTCCGCACCGCCGCCGAGGCCTGGACCCTGTTCCGCTTCGGCCCGGCCTGGAACCCCGACCCGGCCAAGCGCACCGCCTACCCCGGCGAGCAGTTCCCGGTGGATGCGCTGGACCAGTTCATGAAGCAGGGTGTCCCCCGCTGGTCCACCAATGACGCCGCGACCCAGGCCGCCTACGACGCCCTGGTGCAGAAGGTTTGCCCCTGCGTCATCATGACCCACAGCCAGGGCGGCAACTTCGGCTTCACCGCCGCGCTGCACGCGCCGGACAAGGTGCGCGCCCTGATTTCCATCGAGCCGTCCGGCGCACCCGACCCGGCCGCCGCGCCCATTGCGCCGCTGAAGTCCGTACCCCACCTCGTGGTCTATGGCGACTACCTCGGCGAAAGCCCGTTCTGGAAGCGCATCCTGCAAGTCACCACCCGCTACCGCGAGGCACTGGCGGCCCAGGGCGGCGTCGCCGACCTCGTTGACCTGCCGGCTCAGGGCATCCGCGGCAACACGCACATGATGATGATGGACCGCAACTCGGACCAGATCGCCGGGCTGGTGCAGGACTGGATGGCCCGGCAAGGGCTGATGCGGTAGCGGCCTGCTCAACCCCGCCTCCCCCCTTGCACGCCTGCTGAATGGACCGCTGCGGCCGGGCTGCGTCACCTGGATCGGCCTGCGCCCGGCCCGGCACGCGATGATGCTGACGCCGGCGGGGCTGCGCCTGACGCCGGAGGACGGCGCCGCGGGCGACCATTACAGCAGCCGCACCGGCGCCGCCCGCAGCATCACCCTGATCGAGCAGGAATGCCTGGCCGCCATCTTCTCCAACCTCGGAGCAGGCCCGCCGGACCCGCTGCTGCTGCGCCGGAACATCGTGACGTCGGGCATCAACCTGGACGCGCTGCGGGAGCGGCGGTTCCAGGTGGGCGGCGCGGTGCTGGAGCACACCGGCGCCTGCCATCCCTGTTCCCGGATGGAGGCGCTGCTCGGACCCGGCGGCTACAACGCCGTGCGCGGACGTGGCGGGATCACGGCTCGGGTGCTGTCGGCCGGGGAGGTTTTGGTGGGGGATATGGTGGTGCGGCTCGGATAGTTCTGGAACTCGCCGTCCTGCAGCAGCGGCGCCGCCGTGCTGCACCCGTCCTGCACTGCCAGGTCCACATCGCCGGAGAAGCCACGCCCGGTCAGCTCCTGCCCAGACCGGCCGGCGCGGACCAACGCCGCCACGTCCTGTCCGGCGGCGCGGTAAGCATCGCGCGCTGCCCTCGCTTCGGGGCAGGGCTCCAGGCCCAGGTGGCACAGGATGGCGCCAGCGCCCAGCAGGTCCTCGATGGCCGGGCGCAGGGCGCCATCCGGCCAGTGCTCGCCGGCCGGCACGACGCCGATAGGGCCGCCGCCGGCCAGGTGCAGCGCCGCCCCGGCAACAGCGGCGGCGTTTCGCAGACAACCGGCCAGCAGCGGCAAGCCCCCGCCGGCCAGCGACAAGCGCGAGCCGTTCGGCGACGGCAGCAGCAGCCGCAGGCCGGGCGCCGCCGCCGCCAAGCTGGCCGGGGATAGGCTGAACCCTGGCTGCCCGCGATGGACGGCAGGCACGGCGCCTTGCCGCGCAGCCTCGGCCCGCACCGCCGCCGGGTCGCCGGATGGGAAGGGCAGCACCGAGGCGCCTCGACCGACGGCCACGTCCACTGCCGTCGAGAAGGACAGCACGTCCACCACCACCAGCACCGCAACCTGCTCGCGCAACGCGAGCAGCCCGGCGAGGCCCCATTCGCAGCGGGCGCGGCTATCGGGTCCGGGCATAAACGATGGCATCGCGCGGCACGTCGCCGAAACCGGGCAGCACCATCCAGCGGCGCAGCACGCCTTCGCGGTGGAACCCTGCTTTTTCCATCACGCGTGCGGAAGCGTGGTTGTCCACGTCGCAGGCATCGCCAATCCGCCATACGCCGGGTTGGGCCAGCACCCAGTGGGCCACGACGCCAAGGGCTTCCGCCATCAAGCCCTGCCCCCACCAGCGCCGGGCCAGGACATAGCCGAATCCAAAGCGGTGCGACTCCTGCCAACGCAGGCCAAAGGCACCCCGCAGCAGGCCGTCATCGCGTCCGATCAGGACGAAAGTACGGGACGCTTGCGCCGCGACGCAGTGCGCGATGTAGGCTTGGGTGTCCGCAAGGCTGCGATGCGGCGTCCAGGTCAGGTAGCGCGTGACCGCCGGGTCGGTGGCGTAGCCGTCAAAGATTGGCCCAGCGTCCGCAGGGATGACCGGGCGTAGGATCAGCCTGGGCGTGTGCAGGGCGTCCGGGAACATGGACGCCAAGCTGGCACGGTCTGGAGCGCCAACGCCAGATGCCGCCCTCGATGCTGGGAAGCAGCGTGCTGACGGCGCCGGACACCGCGGCGGCGGGCGGTCACTACGGGTGCAAGGAAGCGGTCACGGCGGAGCTTGTCGGCCGCGGCGTCAGGCGCCTATCAAGCAGGCGTCCGAGCCAAGCAGCGAACCTCATACTGGCAGCCCCGCGAACCACTCGGCATAGGGCGTGTTACGCGCCATGTGCCGGTTCAGGTCCGGGGTGCCGTCCGCCCACCAGGGCGGCCCGCGCTCACCGAGCGCCCGCTTGGCCGCGTCCACCCGCAGGCGCGCCGTCTCCCGCGCAGCATCGTCGCCAGCCCGCATCGCCGCGCCCTTGGCCCGGCGCGCTGCCATCAGCTCCCGTTGCAGGTCGGCACGGGCCTCCGGCGCCAAACCCGGGTCGGCGCAACGCCAAAGGCGCCCGCGCACGACGAAGTAGCGGCGGTCAGGAGTAGTGGGATAGGTCATCGCCGTATATCCAAATGACAGCAGGCGGGCGGCTAAACGCAGGCAGGCGCCGCCGCGTTCACTTCGTACTATCCCGGCCGTGCTGCGGCTACACTCCCGGCGCAACAAGCCGGCCCATTGAGGACATCCTATGCCCAATCTGCCCTACAGCGCCCTGTATGCCTTCGGCGACAGCCTGTCTGACGCCGGCAACGTCTCGATCGCGACCGCGCTGATCGGCCAAACCCCGGTGTCCCCGCCCTACTTCAAGGAAACCTACGGCAACTCCACCGCCAACGTGTTCAGCAACGGCCCGGTCGCAGTGCAGGACCTGTCGCTGCAGCTCGGCCTCGGCATCCTCGCGCCGTCGCTGCTTGGCGGCAACGACTTCGCCTATGGCGGGGCCGAGACCGGCAGCACGCCGCAGAACAGCGGCAACCTACAGACGCCGTTGCTGTCCCTGCCCTTCCAGCTCACGCAATTCGAGATCGGTGTCAGCCACCCTGTTGCCGACGCGCTGTTTACCTTGTCCGTTGGCGGCAACGACATCTTCGACATCCTGTCCGACACCAGCCTGTCGGCGGCCCAGCAGGCACGCGACGTGACGGCTGCGGTGAGCAATGAGTCTGCCGACATCACCCGCCTGGCGAAGGACGGCGCCAAGAACCTCGTCGTGTTCACCGTTCCCGACCTCGGCAAGGTGCCGGAGGTGACGTTCGGCCTGGCCAACGGCTCCGACAAGCCGAACGCCGGCACAGATGCGCTCGCGTCCTCGCTTGCAGCGTCTTACAACACCCAGCTTGTTGCGGCGATCACCCAGGCCACGGCAGCGACCGGCATCAACATCACCACCGTGGACCTGTACGGCCTGACCGACGCGGCCGTTGCCGACCCCGGCGCCTATGGCCTGAACAGCGTGAACGTCCCAGCCTGGACCGGAACCTTCGCCGACCCCAAGAGCGGCACCCTGAACTCGACCAGCCAGGCCGTGCAGAACCAATCGTTGTTCTGGGACGACTTCCACCCAACCGCATCCGTGCACAACGATGCCGCCAACATCGCCCTCGCCGCCATCGCGCCGATCCGGATCTACCAGGCCGACCTACCTGCCAACACCACCAGCATTCATACCGCCACGGCCGCCGTCGGCACCGATCTCGACATCCACGGCGACTACGCCGCCATCACCGCCAACGACGTGGCGCTGTTCTCCCCGTCCGCTGGCGTGTTCCTGCACAGCGGCACCGGCAATGACATCATGGAAGTATATTCCGGGAACAACGTGCTGTCGGCGGGGGGCGGCTCCAACTTCCTGGTGGGCGGGACCGGCAACGACACCTTCCTTGCCGATGCGACCGGCGGCGCATCGAGCTGGAATGCCCTGCTCGACTTCCATGCCGGGGATGTGTTCTCGGTCGTCGGCTGGACGCCGGGGGTGTCCGCCGCAACCTGGACCGACGGCAACGGCACCGCGCTGACCGGCGCCACGCTGCACATAGACCTGACCGGCAAGGGTACGGTTTATGCCAACGCGACCTTCATCGGCGTGTCCGCACAGACTGCGGCCGGCTACATCACCAGCACCGGGACGGCGGGCAGCAACGGCTACTACGCCGTCAAGGCTTGAGCTTTCTTCCTTCCCTCCGGGGTAGGGCTGCGAAGCGGACCGAGAGAGAGGCCGCGTGCCATAAGCTTGGCATGCGGCAGCAGCGGCGTTCGACCTTGAAGGGCGAGGCTTGCTCTTGCGGCCTCGCCCATCCCGATCCTCTCCTAGAAATAGAGGGAAGTATCAATGCTCCGGCTTCTAGCCTGCTACTTCGGCCACCCTCGTCCGCAGCTCCCCGGCGGCACGCTCCACTGCCCGCCGGGCTGCCGGAACCACTCCGGCGAAGTCGGCAAAGCCGTGCACCAGCCCACTCTCCTCCAGCAGCCATGCCGGACGCGCCGCCTCCCGCAGGGCGGACACCCAGGCCCGACCCTGGTCCCGCAAGGGATCGAACCCCGCCGCGACGACCAGCGACGGCGCGGCCTGCGCCAGGTCCCCACGGATCGGCGACAGGCGGGGATCGGCCCGGTCCACCCCATCCGGGATCAGCATGCGCGCGCAGTCCGCCATGCCGCTTGCCGTCAGCAGGAAGCCTTCGCCGAACAGGCCGATGCTGGGGTAGTGCGCCTCGCCCTGCTCCCCGGCATCCACCATGTCCACGACGGGATACAGCAGCAGCGTCAGCGCCGCGCCTGGCAGCCCGGCCGCCAGGTTGGCCCCGGCGCTGTCGCCCCCCGCCAGATGCGGGCCGGGCCGGTTCGCCCTTATCCAGTCCCAGGCCGCCCGGGCATCGTCATGCGCCGCCGGGAACTGATGCTCCGGCGCCAGGCGATACGGGGCATTCACTACCCGCACCCCGCCCAGCCGCGCCAGCCGGCGGCATAGGGAGTCGTGCGTGGCCGGGCTACCCATGATGAAGCCGCCGCCATGCAGATAAAGCAACGTCCCCTGCGGTGAACCATGGACATATTCCAGCGCCCCCGGCAGGCCCGGCACCGGCTGCGGAGTCACCTCCGGGTCCGGATGCATGCCCATCAAGCCCGGAGCCGCCTCATACTGCGCACGGAACGCCTGCAATCCACCGGTTCCCGGCGCTCCGGACCCAGCGCCACCCTGCGGCAGCTTGCGGACGAAGCGGATCAGCGCCGACATCACCGGGTCCATCCGCTGCCCGCCAGCTTCGATGGGCCGTCCAGCGGCGGTTCCGAACGCCAGCCCGGCGCGCAAGCCGGCACGCTGCCAGAACAGGGTGGACGAACCGGCAGCGCGGCGGGTCTTGCCGGGAGGGACAACAGCAGCAGGCGTTGCATGATCCATATCGCCCTACATCGGCCCGCCCTGCCTGACCGCAACCGCCTCAATGCCAATAGGGACATCCGGCGCTGGGGCTGCATCCGGCTGCACACCCGTTGGAAGCATTTGGCCCGCCTGACGCCGGACCGGCCCCGCTGCGACGCCGCGGATCACCGGGGCTGTCCGGCCCGACAAGCGACGCGAACGTTGTCCTTAGATCCACCCCTTTCAGGGTGTTTCAGGAGGCGCGGGCCGCTGGGCGGCTGCTTTCTGGCTTGCCTGGGGAGCATGGTCGCAGGGCCACGCACCGGGCTGCTTGGCCCACTCGCAATGGCAAAGTAAGAGTCAGCAGATATGATAATCTTGCTAACACTTTCAGCGTCTATAATTTGATATTTCAATTAATCAACACCCTGAAAAGGGGTGGTCCTTAGATCAGCAGGCTCTGCCCCGTCTGGCTGGTCTGGCTGGTCTGGCTCGCCTTGTCCGCCTGTGCGAGCAGGTAGCGTTGCGCCAGTTGGTCCACATACTTCGGGTCCTGCAGGCGCTTCATATCCAGCTTGCTGCTGATTGCCCGTTCCTGGGTGTCCAGCGGCTGGAGCGCGATCTCCTGCGGGATGCCGAGCGCACCCGTCACCACCTTCCGCAGCGTCGCGTTGCCGAGCACGTCGTCCACGTTCTTCGCCGTCGCCGCGGATGCACGGAAGGCCAGCGCGTCGGACAGGCCCGGCGTCTGCGCGTCCAGCGACTTGCGCCAGGCGATCTCCGCATAGGCGTTCACCATCGTATCCAGGACCTTGGGGTCCCGCAGCGCCGTCAACCCGTTCTTGGCGAAGTTGAGCGTGGTCGCCGCAGACTTCCAACGCGTGTCGGTCAGCGTGCTCGCCAGGCTCTTGGCATTCGTGGGGTCCGACAGCAGCGCCTTGGTCGCCAACGCGGCGTAAGCGGTTTGGTCCCCCAGCCCGTTCGCCGTCATCAGCACGCGGCGGGCGACCGGGTTCGCCAGCAGCGCCTTGGGATCAGCCGCCGATGTCACGGCCTTGCGGAATGCCGCGATGTCGCGCTGCACCTCGGGCTGCTTGGCCGTGTCGGCGATGCCGCGGACCTGCCCCTTCACCGCCTGCTGCAACGCAACGATCGGGTTGCCCCCCGTTCCGGCCGTGGACGCGCTGGAGCTGTTCAGTATGCTCAGGTCCAGGTTGAAGATGGGCCAGCCGATCACGACGCGCCCGACAGCCCGGCGGTGAGGTTCTCATTGACGTGGATCAGGAAATCCAGGTCCGGTTCCGGCCGCGCCATCTCCCGCAGCAGCGCCTGCCCGACCGAGACGATCTCCGCCCGCATCTTCGCTGGCAGGGCATTGGCCGGGTCGCGCAGCACGTCGCTGAGCATGAGCCACAGCCGGACGTTGTCCGCCACCGCCCGCCCTTGCAGGACCGGGTTGGCCTTGGCCGCCCGCAGCCCGCCGGTTACCAGGCGGAACACGTCCGCCTCCTGCTCCCGCGGGTTGCGCCGGGCAGCCTGGGCCTGATACGCGCGGGCGCCTGCCTGATACATTGCCATCTCCGCTTGCTACGCCGGCACCAGGTCGGCGTTGCACGCCGCGCGGCGAGCCGGCATCCGGCCGAGCACGCCGTCCTCGTGCCGCACGACCCGCCGCGCCAGCTTCAGCGCGCCGTAACAATCATCGGCCTCCGCCAGCGCCAGGGCGCGGTCCAGGATGTCCCGCACCAGTCCGGAGGTCGTCGCGGCCTGGAACTCGCGGATGGCGGCGCGCGCCTGCGCCGCCCCTGCCTCGCGTTCCCCGTCCCCGCCGATATAGGCGGTTTGCAGTGCGAAATAGATGCGGCGCGCCGGGCTGTCCGCTTCCTCCGGCGCCATGATCTGCTTGCCGAACAAGAAGCGCGCCTGCGTCGTCAACTCGATCCGGCTGCGCGTGCGGAACCGCAGGGAAGCGCCATTGACGATCATTGCGTCTCCGGCGTGAAGCTCTAGCACGAGGTGGGACATGGCGGGTTCCGATGCCTCTACGGTCTGCGTCAGATGCGGGAAAGTTGACCCGGCAGCGGCGCTCCGCCGCCGGGTCCGGACCTGCCGAGGCAGGCCCAGTCAGCCGGTTACTACTTGAACAGGCTCATCAGGGACTGCGGCGCCTGGTTGGCCATGGACAACGCCTGGGTGCCCAACTGCTGCTTGATCTGCAGAGCCTGCAGCTTTGCCGACTCCTTCGACAGGTCGGTGTCAATCAGCGCGCCCAACCCGGCGTTCAAGCTGTCAATCTTGCTGCTGTTGAAGCTGATCGTCGCATCCAGCGTATTCGAGTCCGCGCCGATCTGGTTGGTCTGGTTTGCCACGCCCTTCAACGCCGCTGCGAACGACGTCGTCCCTGTCGTTGCAGACAGCGCCGTGGCCGCCGCGGTCTGGTCCGCACCAGCGGCAGCCGCGGTGAAGGAGTCCACCCCCGCCGCCGTCCGCGAGAAGGTGGCGCCGATCAGCCCAGCCAGGGTGCTGGCCAGTCCGCTCACGTCCTCGGCACTGAGGGTCTTGCTCGTTCCGGTCTCGCTGGTGACCACCGTCTTGGATGTCCCGGCCACCGCACCGGCGGTGCTGCCCAGCAAGGACTGACCGTTATACTTCGAGTTGTCCACGTAGTCGGCAACTTGCGACACGATGGCCTTGTAGGAGGTCACATACTGGTCCCGTTGGTCCTGCGTGGTGGCGTTGCTGCCTATTTGGACCAGCAGCTTTTGCGCCTGGTTCACGCTGTCGGAGATCTTGCCCAGCGCCGACAAGGACGTGGTCACCAGCCCCTTCGCATTGCCAAGCTGATCGTTCACGCTCGTCAGTGCGCCCACGTCCGCCCGCACGCGCTGCGCTACGGCATAGGCAGCACCGTCGTCCGCGGCGTCCGCCACGCGATAGCCGGTGGAGATGCGCTTCTGCGTCGCCTGCAGCTCCGAGCTGGTCATGTTCAGCGACTGAAGCGCGACCTGGGCGGAGATGTTGGTGTTGACCGAGTTCAAAGACATAATATTTTATTCCCATCAAGCCGGTCCGGCCCTGCCAGATTCGACCTGCGTTCACTTACGCCCCGTTTTGCCGGCGTGCCCCCATGATGACGGCTAAGACTTAAGGAGCGGTAAGCAGGAAACTGGAATCCGTAAAATCGGTCCGGAAGCGCCGTCCACAGCATCTACGCGGCGTTGACCGCGAACCCTCGGCTTCGGATGAGCCGTCATGGCCCACGAGCCGCGGCGTCGCCGAAACGGGCCTCACCCGGCCATCGGGCAGCAGGAGCAGCTCTGCCGCCCTGCCGGTCATAACCGGAAAGGCGAACGTAGTCCCGGTATGTACCCAACCTGGGATGGAATGGCGAAGCCAGGCCAACGTCCTGCTTCTGTTGAGTTGCAAGCGGCGCCAACAGCGGGCGGTCACCAGGCGTCAAGGCGCCTGGGCTGGGGTCGGATGCACCCGTGCGCTGCTTGACCATGGGATGCGCCCGGCAGCACGGGACGACAGGGATGCCAGGTCCGTTCGGATCGGCGGAAGCAGGAAGCGGTTCCCCTACAACGTGCCCGCGTCCCTCCTTGAGGGGCACCCCGCATCCTGATGCTGGTCAAGGGCTGGTTGGATCAGGTCGCCGGACGGCGGCGGCGTGGAGGCCACGCCTTTTGCTTGGGGATGCGCCTGAGCAAATCAGGATGGAACGCTGACCATGACCCTGCCAGCGCCGAGAGCCGCCTAGCTGGCCGGCTGGGCGAACCGCGGCGGCGGCTGGAGCGCCGTCAATCTCCCGCCGCCAACGCCGCATCGCGCCCGCCCTGCGCCGCCTGCTGCAGCAGCGTCACCATGCTCTCGATGAACCCGGCCTCCCATTGGCTGGCCGGGTTGGTCCGCAGCAGGATGTTGCGCAGCGTCAGGCACTCCGCATGGGTCACGGGCGGCAGGTGGGCAATCGGCGAACCATCCTGGTTTGCGGCAAGTTGCATTATCCGGCCTCCGAGCTTGGTGGATACCCGCCGAATCGGGCGGACTCGACTATACCAGCACCGTGCCAGACTTGTGTAAGCTTAATCTCGACTTGTCAGCTCCGCGAATCTGTTCAGGTTATGTTCAGAATTTTCGACTGCGTTCTTGGATTGTTTCTGTAAGCGAGGCCTATCATGCCTGACGTCCTGCCCCCTGGCCCGACCGCAGCCGCGCACGCCGGGCCGTCCGGCGCGGACACGCTGCGCGCCGAGCTGCTGCGCGCCGCAACCGACGCCTTGGCCCGCATCGCCCCTGCCCTGCCCGCCGCCGCCGGCGCCTTCGTCGCCCGCCTCCATGCCGCCCTGCCCACCCCCGAGCTTGCGGCCCAATCACCTGAGGCCCTGGCCGAGGCTGCCGCCAGCCTGTGGTCGCTCGCCGCCCGGCGCCAACCCGGCGAGGCCCTGGTCCGCGTTGCCACCCACGGCGGCGGCACGCCAGGCGCCTCGGCCCGGGCAGTCGCGGAGGTCGTCACCGACGACGTGCCGTTCCTGGTGGACAGCGCCATGGCCGCCCTGACGGTCCCGGCCGGCCGCGTCGTGCGCCAGCTCCTGCATCCCGTCGTCGCCGTCCGGCGCGACGCTGCCGGCGCCCTGCTCGACTGGTCCGACCACCCCACCCCGGACAGCGTCCGCGAAAGCTGGATGCGGATCGAGTTCACCGGCGCCGGAGACGGCGCCCCGGCGCTGGAGGCCACGCTGCGCCGCACGATGGCCGACGTGCGCGCCGCCAACGCCGACCATGCCGCCATGCGCGCCCTGGTGGCGCAGGCCGCCAAGGAGGTCGCCGCCCGTCCCCTGCCGGAGGGCCGCACCGCCGCGGAGTTCCTGCACTGGCTTCTGGACGACAACTACGTGCTGCTGGGCCATCGCCGGGTGGAGGTGGCCGGGCCGGACTCGCTGGCCATCGTGGAGGCGGACAACCTCGGCCTGCTGCGCGACCCGGCTGTTGCAGCCTTCGACACCTTGGCCGACCTGCGGGCCGCCCCGCCGGCCGTGCGCGCCGCCCTGATGGAGCCGGTGCCGCTGGCCGTCGCCAAGGCCAACCTGCGCTCCACCGTGCACCGTGCCGCATACGGCGACGCGGTCGTGACCCGCATCTTCAATCCCGCGGGGACCGTGACCGGCCTGCGCATCTTCTATGGCCTGTTTGCCGCGACCGCCTACACGCGCAATCCCCGCTCCATCCCGCTGCTGGCGCAGAAGGTCGCGGCCATGCTCGACGCGTCCGGCGTGGAGCCGGCCAGCCATGATGGACGCGCGCTGCGCCACGTCATGGACACCTGGCCGCGGGACGAGCTGTTCCAGGCGCCCGAGGCCGCGATCCTGGCCGGCGCCCGCCGTGCGCTCGACCTGCGGCTGCGCCCCCGCACGGCGCTGGTGCTGCGGCTGGATCCGTTCGAGCGCTTCGTGTCCGCCATCGTCTGGCTGCCGCGCGACGTGTTCGACACCCGGCTGCGGGAGCACGTCGGCGGCGTGCTGGCCCGCGCCTATGCCGGGCGCATCAGCGCCTTCTACATCGCGCTGGGCGACGAGCCGCTGGCCCGGGTCAACTACATCGTCGGCACCACTCCCGGCGCGGTCCCGGCGGTGGACGCAGACGTGCTGGAGGACGTGGTGCGCCAGGCCGCCCGCGACTTCCGCGACCGGCTGTCCGAGGCGCTGGCGGGCCGGGACGGCGAGGCCGCTGCCGCACGGCTGACCGCCCGCTGGGGCGCCGCCTTCCCTGAGGTCTACCAGGATGCGGCCACCGCCGCCCAGGCCGCCGCCGACCTGGACCTGGCCGAACGTGCCGCCGCCACCGGCCGCCCTGCCACCCGGCTGGAGCGGGCGCCGGGCGCGCCTGCCGACGCGCTGACCCTGCGCCTGGCCCAGCCCGGCCATCCCCTTCCCCTGTCCGACACACTGCCGCTGCTGGAAAGCCTGGACCTGTTTGCCATCGAGGAGGTGCCCTACCGCCTGCATCCCGCCGGAACCACGGCATCGGCGCCCGATGCCACGCCGGGCGCATCCACCGTCGTGCTGCAGGTCATCACCCTGCGCGCCGGCATGGCGGCCGACCCCGCCCGCTACCCGGCCCTGCTGGACGCGCTGGACGCGCTGCTGGACGGGCGGGCCGAGGCCGACGGCTTCAACCGCCTGGTGCTGCGTGCCGGGCTGACCTGGCGGGAGTGCTGGCTGCTGCGGGCGATGCACCGCTGGCTCAAGCAGGTCGGCTTCGCTTTCAGCCAGACCGGTGTGGAGGCGGCGCTGACCGCCCATCCCGGCGGCGCCCGCATCCTGGTGGACCTGTTCCATGCCCGCTTTGCCCCGGAGCGCGCCGGCGCCGACGTGGCCGCGCTGGACGCAGCCTGGGCCGCGCTGCTGGACGGGGTGGCCAACCCGGACGAGGACCGCATCCTGTCCCGGCTGATGACGCTGCTGCGGGCGGTGCTGCGCACCAACTTCCATGCGGATGCGCCGTACATCACGCTCAAGATCGGCAGCGCCGACGCCGGGGACATGCCGGCGCCGCGGCCGTGGCGCGAGATCTTCGTCCACTCCGCCCGCATGGAGGGCTGCCACCTGCGCGCCGGACCCGTCGCCCGCGGCGGCATACGCTGGTCCGACCGGCGGGAGGATTTCCGGACCGAGATCCTCGGCTTGATGAAGGCGCAGCGACTGAAGAACGTCGTCATCGTGCCGACCGGGGCTAAGGGCGGGTTCGTGCTCAAGCGGGCGCCCACGGCGCGCGACGCGCTGATGGCGGAGGGGATCGCCTGCTACAGCATCCTCATCAACGCCATGCTGGACATGGCCGACGACCTGCATGGCACTGAGGTGGCAACGCCTGCCGGCATACGCCGCCGGGACGGCGACGACCCCTACATGGTCGCTGCCGCCGACAAGGGCACCGCGACGTTCAGCGACATCGCCAACGGGATTGCCACGTCGCGCGGCTTCTGGCTGGGCGACGCTTTCGCGTCCGGCGGCAGCCAGGGGTATGACCATAAGGCGATGGGCATCACCGCCCGGGGCGCCTGGGTGATGGTGGCCCGGCACTTCGCGGAACTCGGGCTGGACATCCAGACGGACCTTTTTACTTGTGTCGGCGTCGGCGACATGAGCGGCGACGTGTTCGGCAACGGCCTGCTGGTCAGCCGGCAAACCCGGCTGCTTGCCGCCTTCGACCACCGGCACATCTTCCTGGACCCGGACCCGGACGCCGCCCTGTCCTATGACGAGCGGGCGCGGCTGTTCGCCCTGCCGCGTTCGTCATGGGCGGATTACAACCCGGCCCGTATCAGCTCCGGCGGCGGGGTGTTCTCGCGGGCCGACAAGCGCATCACGCTGCCGGACGCCTCTGCCGCGATGCTGGGCATTGGCGCCGGGCCGCACGAGCCTGCGGCGGTGATGCAGGCGATCCTGCGCGCGCCGGCGGACCTGCTGTACTTCGGCGGCATCGGCACCTATGTCAAAGCGTCGGCGGAGTCCCAGGCCGACGCCGGCGACCGCGCCAGCGACGCGCTGCGCGTGAACGGCGCCGAGCTGCGCGCCCGGGTGCTGGCCGAGGGCGCGAACCTCGCCATCACCCAGGCCGGACGGATTGAATACGCACGCGGCGGCGCAGGCGGAGCGGGGGGCCGGCTGAACACCGATGCGTTGGACAACTCCGCCGGGGTGTCCACGAGCGACCACGAGGTGAACATCAAGATCTTGCTCGCCGATGCGGAGCACGAGGGCGCACTGACCCGGCGCCAGCGCGATGACCTGCTGGCGTCCATGACGGACGAAGTTGGCGCCCTGGTGCTGCGCGACAACCACCAGCAGTCGCTGGCCGTGTCGCTGGAGGTGCTGGGCGGCCCTGGCGAGCTGCCCGCCCAGGCCGCGCTGATGCTGCTGCTGGAGCGTGAGGGCCTGCTCGACCGCGCCCTGTCCGGCCTACCGGACGCTGCGGGGCTGGCGTCCCGCATTGCCGCTGGCGACGCCCTGGTGCGGCCGGAGGTCGCCGCCCTGCTTCCGGTTGCCAAGCTTTGGCTGACTGGCGCCATCGAGGATGCGGACGCCGACCCCACTGGCGACCCGGCGTTCGCGGGCACGCTGCTCGCCTACTTCCCGCAGCCGCTGCAGGACGGGTTCGCGCGGTTCGCCGGGCGCCACCGTCTGCGCCGGGACCTGGTGGCTACGGTCGTCGCCAACGACGTGGCCAACCGCCTCGGCCCCGCAGCGCTGGGACGCCTGGCGGCGGACGGGAGCGCGCTGGCCATCCTGCGCACCGCCTGGCTGGCGTCCGAGCTGTTCGGCTTGGAACCGTTGTGCGACGCGGTGGACGCCGCCCCAGCCCCCGCCGCGACCCGGCTGGACGCCTTGCTGACGCTGCGCCGCCTGCAGGAGGCGGTGACGCGCGACCTGCTGGCCGCTGGCGTGGACGGCCCGCTGGATGCTGCGATCTTGGCGCTGCGACCGGGCATAGCGGCCCTGTCGGCGTCCGCCGCGGGCGATGCTGCCGGCAGCCCGGCCGCGGCGGCCCTGCGCGCGGCCGGGCTGCCCGAGGGGTTGGCCGCCCAGGTCGCCGCAGCTCCCGGTTTGGCCGCCGCGCCGGCCATCGTCCGGCTGGCTGGTCAGGCCGGCGTGCCGCCTGACCGGGTGGCTGCCGCTTGGGCCGCGGCCGGCCGTACCCTGGGCATCGAGGACCTGCGGTCTGCCGTTGCCCTGGCCCCGGCGCCTGGCCCGTTCGGTGGGCGGGCCAAGGCGGCGCTGCTGTCGGACCTGCTGCAAGCCCAGTCCCGCGCTGCCGCCGCTGTCGTCCGCGGCGACGATCCCGCCAGGCGGCCCGGCGCCGCCGCGGCGGTGCAGTTGGCGCGGGATGCCGCGGCGGCGCCGGACCTGGCGGGCCTCAGCGTCGCGGTGCGGGCCTTGGCAGGGATGGCGTAAGTGGAGGCTTACGTGGCGGCCATAAGTAATTTTGCGCTCCGCATCCCTCCCTCCCTGATAGAGGACATGACGGCGCTGGCCGCCCAGGACGCCGTGTCGGTCAACCAGTTCCTGGTGCAGGCTGCGGCGGAGAAGGTGGCGACCTTGAAGGCACGCGGCTACCTGGCTGAACGCGCAGGCCGTGCGACACCTGGCGACCTACGGCGCATCCTAGCGAAAGCCGGGACGGCGATTCCCGTTCCCGGCGACGAGTTGCCGGAAGGCTGGCCGGAACAGCCGGCCTGACGCTGCAGTCCTATGCCAGCCGCCGTAACCCAGGATGCCGCCCTGCTTGTTGCTGTGTGCGAGGCTGGCTAGCCAGTGCCGCGCCTGCCAGCCCCGCCGCCATCGCGGCATAGACAACGGCCATTGACCGATACGACAGCACGAATTCCCAGCCCGGGGTGAACCGCTTCGGCGTCACGGTGTAATCCACGACTGCCGCAAAAGCGGATACCGCCACCGCGTCCCGCAGCAGCGGCAACGGCGCCAAGCGTCCGCGCGCCCCGGTCCGCCATTCAAACAGCGCCGCCCAGAACACGCAGGCAGCGAAATGGGTCGCGGCGCCCGTCAGGGTATGGGCGATGTCGGCCCCCTTGAACGAGGCGGCCTGCTCGCCGTTCAGCCAGTGGCTGGTGGAGTTGAGGGGCTGCAGCGCGCCCTGGCCCTCGGCGCGCGCGAGCAGCGCCAGGGCCGCGGTTGACGCCGCGGCCGCAGCAGCGCCCGAGACGAAGGCGCGAAGCAGGAAGGAGGTCTGGCGGGCCACGGTAAACTCCACGAGCAGGAGGCGTGCGAACGCTTGGGACCAGGGCTTGTTCCCCCCTCGGGCGGCCCTCCCCTTGCACCCACCCCCGCGCAGCCTGATGTTTCAACCCATCAGCCGCAACCGAGGCCAACATGACCCCGCTTTCCATCCTGGACCTCGCCCCCATTCCTGAGGGCAGCACCCCGTCCGACGCACTGAACAACGCCCGCAGCCTGGCCCAGCATGCCGAACGCGCCGGCTACAACCGCTATTGGCTGGCCGAGCACCACAACATGGTCGGCATCGCCAGCGCCGCGACCTCCGTGGTGATCGGCCATGTCGCGGCGGGGACCAGCACCATCCGGGTCGGCGCCGGCGGCATCATGCTGCCCAACCATTCCCCGCTGGTGATCGCCGAGCAGTTCGGCACCCTCGATGCCCTGTTCCCTGGCCGCATAGACCTCGGCCTCGGCCGTGCGCCCGGTGCGGACGGGCGGACCTGGCGGGCGTTGCGACGGGATCCGTCGGCGTCCGACCACTTCCCGGATGACGTGCTGGAGCTGCAGGCGCTGCTTGCGCCGGAACAGGCTGGCCAGCGCATCCGCGCGGTGCCGGGGGTGGGCAGCGAGGTGCCGTTGTGGATTCTCGGCAGCAGCACCTATGGCGCGCAGCTCGCGGCGATGCTTGGCCTGCCTTACGCTTTCGCGTCGCATTTCGCGCCGGACGCCCTGCACGCTGCGCTGCGGCTGTATCGCACCGGGTTCAAGCCGTCGCGCCAGCAGGTACGGCCGCACGCGATGGTCGGGGTCAACGTGTTCGTCGCCGACACGGATGCGGAGGCACGGCGCCTGTTCACCTCGGCGCAGCAGTCCTTCACCCACCTGATCCGCGGCACCCGCGGCAAGCTGCTGCCGCCGGTGGACGACATGGACCAGGTCTGGTCGCCAATGGAAAAGGCGCAGGCGTCCTCGATGCTCGCCTGCTCGTTCGTCGGCTCGCCCGAGACGGTGGGGCGCGGCCTGCAAGCATTTGTCGCCGATACCGGCGCCGACGAGCTCATGGTTGCCGCCAACATCTGGGACCATCAGGCCCGGCTGCGCTCCTACGAGCTGCTGGCGACCGTCCAGTCCTCGCTGGGCGCGGCGGTGCGGGAGCAGGCGGCTTGAGCGACGACGCCCCGGCGGAGTCGAAGCTTACCCGCAGCAAGCAGCGCTGGGCGGAAGAGGGCCGGTTCCTCACGGGACGGCATACCCGGCCGGACACGGATCGCCTGCCGCCGGGCCAGCACCTGACGCAGGATTGGCCGGTGCTGGATTTGGGCCTGCACCCGGCGCTTCCGCTTGACCGCTGGACCCTGCAGGCCTTCGGCGCCGTCGAGCGTCCGGTGACCCTGGATTGGGCTGGCCTGCAGGCCCTGCCGCAGGCCAGCACGATGTCCGACATCCATTGCGTCACCACTTGGTCCCGCTATGACAACCAGTGGGACGGGGTGCCTGTGCGGGCGTTGCTGGACCTGGTGCAGCCCCGGGCAGAGGCGCAGCATGTGCTGCTGCATTCCTACGATGGCTATACCACCAACTTGGACATGGCCGACTTCGCCAGCCCCGACGCCATCCTGGCGCATGGCTGGTCCGGCAAGCCGCTGACGGAGGCGCACGGCGCGCCGCTGCGCCTGGTGCTGCCGCACCTGTATTTCTGGAAGTCGCCGAAGTGGCTGGCCCGCATAGAGTTCCGCACCGGGGACCGGCAGGGTTATTGGGAAACGCGCGGCTACCATAACCGCGGCGATCCCTGGGCGGAGGAGCGCTACTCGTCGGGCTGACCGACCGCCGTTGGAGCGGCGGCCGGGTCGTAGTGTTGGCGGCGGGTGTGTAACGTTGTGAGCGGATGTCAGTATGAAATGGCGCGAGCCGCAATCGGCCTGATCCGTGCGCCCAACCGGCGCTGGGCTCGTGCGGGGGCCGCATCGGCTACGTCAACCGTGTCCGGAGCAATCGTGGAGGGCTGCAACGCAAGCGGCGGCAGCGCCGGCGGAGCTTCGGCTGCCAAATCTAGTCGGATGTCGCCGGGGTACTCGTAGTTCGCGCCTGAGGCTGCATCCACCACCACGCCAATGATGCCGCCGGCAATGATGTTTCCGAACGTCGCGCCGCCGAATGATGGCGCCTTGGTCACCGTGGCCGTCTGGAAGCCCGGCTTGCTGCAGGTCACCGACAGGTCGTTCTTGCTCTTGTCCAGCCGCATGCTGCCCGGCGTCTGCGCGATCGCGCCGATACGCGCGCCCACCCGGTCCACCGTGCATGTCGCGGCCGGCGGCGTGGTCGAAACGGTGACGGTCTGGCTGCTGCCGTTCACGATTGTGGCGCAAGCCGACAAAAGAGTGATTGGAATTATAAACGCCGCTTTAAGCATGAGACACCAGAGAAAATGTGACGGCGCACATTAGTTGATATGCCGGCGTCAACGACATTAAATCGTCAAAACGTTCTTTAGGATTGGTAGTTCACATAATCATAACCTTGCATTAGGCCGTAGTGACGATTTCGGCTTGGCCGAGTTCCGGTTCAGCGCTGGGTGTGGTTCAAGGCTGATTTCGGGGTTCGGCCATGGCGAGGGTTGATGTGGACAGGTTGCGCGACGACCGGTGGGAGCGCTTGCGGGA
>DASWOJ010000324.1:0-10137 GCA_036398775.1 Acetobacteraceae bacterium | reverse complement strand
TAGTAATCCACGTTCGGCGAGTTGCGGATGAGCCGGTCATACGACACCACCTTGATCCCCGCCCGCGACGCCTGGCCCAGCACGTCCGACAGCGTCGTACCGTCAATGGCCGCGATCACCAGCACCTTGGCGCCCTTGGTGATCATGTTCTCGATCTGCGAAAGCTGGTTCGGCACGTCGTCCTCGGCATACTGCAGGTCGGTCCCGTAGCCGCGGGACTGCAGCACCTTCACGATGTTGTCGCCATCCGCGATCCAGCGCATCGAGGACTTGGTCGGCATTGCGATGCCTACCATCGCCTTGGACTGCGCCAGGGCGGGCGCCCCGCCAGCTGCGGCCAGCGCAACCCCCGCCATCAATGCGCGCCTGCTGATGTCCATGCGTCATGCTCCCTTGCCGCGCCGCGTTGCCCGCAGCGCTTGTCGGCTGATCCGGATTACAGCCTACACATGACCCGGCTGTCTCGGGAAGGGCGCCAACGGCTTGAGCGGCGCCAAAACGCCTAACTGCCAGTGCTTTCCACCACTTGAGACGCGCTCAAACACGGCGGACGGTCACGCCGCAAGTTGCCGGGACTTTCTGCAACCAACACCGGGCACGCAACCGGCAATCCAGAAACGGCCGTAACACCAACCGGCCTCCGCCCTGACCCTTTCCGTCATCGCGAGGAGCGCAGCGACGCGGCGATCCAGGGCGGAAAGGACCGCGCTGGCAGCCCTGGATCGCCGCGCCGCAAGCGGCTCGCAATGACGGCTCGGCAGCGTAAAGGTCATCACGAAAGGCCGTTGTATAATTCAACAACGGATCATCCCGCGGGCGGCTTGCGCCGCCCGCGGGACCCTATAGTCAGCCCTGGGCCGCCGGAACCGCGACGAACAAGCTGTGCCCGTCCCGCATCACCCGCAGTGCAAGAGCCTGCTTGCTATCCCGGCCGCCGATGGCCCGCACGGCATCCTCGGGCGACCCGACCGAGTGGTTGCCGACGCCCAGCAGCACGTCGCCGGCACGCAGCCCGGCGTCGCTGGCCGGGCTGTCCGGCCGCACGGCGGCGATCACCGCCCCCTTGGTGCCTGCCGGCACCTTCAGGCCCTCACGCGCCTCCTGGTTCAACGGCGCCAGCGCCAGGCCAATCTTGCCGCCGTCGCCGTGCGGCGTCTCCGCCCCGGCGTCGGCTGTCTGCTCCGGCAGCGCGTCCGCCTTCACCGAAAGCGTCTGCGCCGTGCCGTCACGCTGCACCGCCAGTTGCGCCGTGGCGCCGGGATGCAGGGCTGCGACCTGGCGGGCCAGGGCGCGCGGGTCCCGCACCTCCACGCCGTTCACCGCCGTCACGACGTCGCCGGGCTTCAGGCCAGCCGCCGCAGCGGGTCCATCCGCCTGCACGTCCGCCACCAGCGCGCCCTCCGCCTTGGACAGCTTCAGCGCCGCGGCCATCGCCGGGTTCACCTTCTGGGTGGAAACGCCCAGGAACCCGCGCTCGACGTGCCCGTGCGCCTCAAGCTCGGCGACCACCTGCTTGACCACGTTGGACGGGATGGCGAAGCCGATGCCCACCGAGCCGCCGGACGGGCTGTAGATCGCCGTATTCACCCCCAGCACCGTCCCGTCGGTGCCGAACAACGGCCCGCCGGAGTTGCCGCGATTGATCGGCGCGTCCACCTGCAGGAAGTCGTCATACGGCCCGGCGCCGATGTCCCGGCCCCGCGCCGACACGATGCCGGCCGTCACCGACCCGCCCAATCCAAATGGGTTGCCCATCGCCACCACCCAGTCGCCGGGCCGCGCCTTGTCGGAGTCGCCCAGCGACAGGAACGGCAGGCCCGCGCCGGCATCCACCTTCAGCACGGCCACATCCGTGCGCGGGTCGCGGCCAACCACCTTGGCCTCCAGCTCGCGCCCGTCATCCAGTGTCACGACGACCTTGCTGGCGCCCTCGACGACATGGTTGTTGGTCACGACATGGCCCTCGGCGTCCACCAGGAAGCCGGAGCCGAGTGCCTTCATCGTCCGGCTGCCGCCGTCCGGCTGGCCGCGCCCGGGCATCCCGAACCGGCCGTGCGGCATCCCGTCCTCGTCCGACCCGCGCGAGGCAGCGGGCTGCACTGGGGCGGTCTCGGTGCTGGTGATGGTCACGACGGCCGGGCGAACGCGGCTGACTAGGTCGCCGAAGCCGGGCATGGCCGGGACGGGCTGCGTCACAATCGGCGCCGCCGTGCCTTGCGCCGTGGCCGGCATCAGGCTTACGCCGAAGCCGCCGAGCGCGGTCCCGGCGAGCAGTGCCGCTGCAAGCATCGGGCGGCGTAGTTTGGGAAGCGTCATGGTGGGGTCTCCGGGGTTGGATGCAGCGGATGGTTCCGCCTGCACCCCACATGCCCTCGACGGGATGGAGGGACGCCCTCCGCAATCATGTCGAATTTTTCAGGAAGCGCCGTGGCCCGGAAAAGCAAGGGTCACTTGCAGCCCCGGCACCGCGTCATCCAGGCTCAGCGCCGCCCCATGCAGCTTGGCCACCGCCGCCACCAGCGCCAGGCCCAGCCCGGTGCCAGGCGTATTGCGGCTGCGGTCCAGACGGTAGAACCGTTCCAGCACCCGCGCCCGCTCGCCGGCGGGGATGCCGGGTCCATTGTCGGACACCTCCAGCACCACTGCGTCGCCGCCACCCAGCCGGATGCTGCAAGCAACGCCGGGACCGCCATGCGTCAGTGCGTTCTCGACCAGGTTGGCCAGGGCCTGGCGCAGCAGCGCGGCATCCCCTTCGACATGCACACCAGCGGCGATCTCCGCATGCAGCGCCTGCCCCGCCTCCTCCGCCACCGCGGCATAGGTCTCCGCAAGGTCCTGCACCAGCGCGGACAGGTCCAGGCCGGCGAAGCCGCCTCCCTTCAACCCGGCCTCCGCCCGCGCGATCCGCAGCAGGGCGGAGAAGGTGGCCAGCACCCCGTCCAGTTCCGCCAAGCCGGCGTCCAGCGTGGCCGCGTCCGCCGCCGGTTCGCGCGGGCGGGCGACAGCGGCCTCCAACTGCTGGCGTAGCCGGAACAGCGGGCTGCGCAGGTCGTGCGCGATGCTGGTGGTCGTCATCTGCAGGCCATCCACCAGCGTCTCGATCCGCACCAGCATGGCGTTTACCGCCGTCGCCAGCCGGTCGAACTCATCACCGCGGCCCGCGAGCGGCAGGCGGCGCGACAGGTTGCCCGCCACCACGTCCGCCGCCGCCGCCGACACCACGGCCAGCCGCCGCTCCAGCCGCCGGGCCGCGATCCAGCCCAGCAGCAGCGCCGCCGCCGCCGCAAGCGCCCCGGCCACCGGCAGCGCCCCCGTCAGCGCCGCCGCCGCCCGCCGCACCGGGGCCAGGTCGGCACCCACCACAAGCTGCAACCCCCCCGGCAGCCCGGCGCCCAGCAAACGCAAGTCGCGCCCATCCGCCGCCCGTACCGTCGCGAACCCGCGCAAACCCGGCGGCGCCTCGGCCAGCGCGCCCGCAATGGGCGTGCCCGCCGCAGTCCGCAGCAGCACGAGCGCCCCCCGCCGCCGCGCCTGCGCCGCAATGCTGACCACGAAGCCCCCTGGCCCCAACGCGTCGTAGTCCCCGAGGTAATCCTGCAGGTCCGCTGCAATGGCGGCGTCGAGCTGCGCGCCCAGCGCCTGCTCTACCCGCCAATAGCCCCAGCCGAAGCCCAACCCGGTCACCAGCACCACCAGCGCCGCAGCAACAGCGGCTACGCGAAGCGCGAAGCTGCGGCGCAGCCCTCCCCAGCCCATCCCGCGTCAGCCGTCCGGCCCGAACACGTATCCCGCCCCGCGCAGGGTGCGTATCAGCGGCGGCCCCTCCGCACTGGGCAGCCGGGCGGCGTCCAGCTTGCGCCGCAGCCGGCTGACATGGACGTCCACCACGTTGGTCGTAGGATCGAAGTTGAAGTCCCACACCCGTTCCAGCAGCATCGTACGGGTTAGCACCTGGCCAGGATGACGCATCATGAACTCCAGCAGGCGCATCTCGGTCGGCAGCAGCTCCACCGGCTGGCCGCCGCGCTTCACGGTGCGGCGCAGCAGGTTCAGCTCCACGTCGGCGACGCGCAGCACTGCAGGCTCGCCCTCATGCGTGGCCGCCGCCCGCCGGGTCATCGCGTCCAGCCGGGCGCGCAGTTCGCTGAAGGCGAACGGCTTCGCAAGGTAGTCGTCGGCACCGGCGTCCAGGCCGTCCACCCGCTGCTCCACCTCGCCCATCGCCGTTACCATCAGCACCGGAGTGCGGTCCCCGGACGCGCGGAGTGCGCGCAAGATGCTGAGCCCATCAGGCCCGGGCAGCATTCGGTCAGCGATGATGGCGTCAAACTGCTCGTTCAACGCCATAAACAACCCGTCTCGGCCGGTGCGTGCGACCTCCACCGTGTGCCCGGCCTCCTGCAGGCCCTTCGCCACGTAGCTGGCCGTGGCGGCGTCGTCCTCGATCACCAGGATTCGCATGAACGTCCAGTCGCAGTGCCGGCGGCGTCCGTGATACCGGCAAACCTACTCGGCCGGCACAGCCTCCCGCACCCGCACCCGCTTGGCTCCGGACAGCCAATTGTTCACCCGGTCGAGGTAAAGGTAAACCACCGGCGTCGTGAACAGCGTCAGGATCTGCGACAGGATTAGCCCGCCCACCATCGCGAAGCCCAACGGTCGCCGCAGCTCCGACCCGGTGCAGGTGCCGAGCATCAAAGGCACCCCGCCCAGCAGCGCGCACATCGTCGTCATCAGGATCGGGCGGAAGCGCAGCTTGCACGCCTCGAAGATCGCCTCCTCCGGCTCCTTGCCGCCGTCGCGTTCCAGGTGCAGCGCCACGTCCACCATCATGATGCCGTTCTTCTTCACGATGCCGATCAGCAGCAGGATGCCGATGATCGCGATGACGCTGAGGTCGTAGCCGAACGCCATCAGGATTAGCAGCGCCCCTACTCCCGCGGACGGCAGGGTGCTCAGGATCGTGAGCGGATGAATGAAGCTCTCGTACAGCACGCCCAAGACGATATAGACCGTAACGAGTGCGGCCGCGATCAGGTAGGGCTGGCTGGCTAGGCTGCTTTGGAATGCCTGCGCCGTGCCTTGGAACGCGCCGGACAGGGTGGATGGCAGGTGCATCTCGGCCTCGGCCGCCTCGATGGCCTGGGTCGCCTGCCCCAATGATGCGCCCGGCGCCAAGTTGAAGGACAGCGTAACCGCCGGAAACTGGCTCTGATGACTGATGTTCAGGGCGTTGGTATGCGACGTGTCCTGCTTGACCAGCAGGGAGAGCGGCACCTGCCCACCGGTCACCGGCGATTGCAGGTAGATTTGATCCAACAGCGACGGGTCCGCCTGCAACTCCGGCAATGCCTCCATAACGACATGGTAGCTGTTGAGCTGGGTAAAGTACTGCGCCACCTGTCGCTGCCCGATGGCATCATACAGCGTCGCGTCAATCAGCGTCGGCTGTATGCCGAAGCGCGACGCCTGGTCCCGGTCGATCGTCAGCGTCGCCGCCGGCGCGTTGCTCTGCTGGTCGGAGGTCACGTCCGTGAGCAGCGCAATGCCCCGCATCTTGTCCAGCACGCGCGGCGCCCAGGTGTTGAGGTCGCCGATCTCCGGGCTGGTCAGCGTATATTGATACTGCGTGCGAGACAGCCGCCCGCCCACCCGGATGTCCTGCAGCGATTGCAGGAACAAGGTCACCCCCGGCACCTGCGCCGCCTTGGGCCGCAGCCGCGCGATGATCTCGTCCGCCGTCGCCGTGCGGCCTCCATCCTTCGGCTTGAGGTTGATGTAGTAGTTCCCCTGGTTGAAAGACGTGGCGCCGACGTTGAACGCCAGGGACTCGACGTCTGGGTCTTTCCGGATCAGATCCCCAAGTGCCGTCATCCGCCCTGCCATCTGACCGGACGAGGAGTCCTCTGGCCCCACTGCCTGCCCAAACAGGAAGCCGGTGTCCTGCTGCGGAAAGAACCCCTTGGGGATCGTGATAAACAGGAACGCCGTCAGGCCCACCGTCGCAAAGAACACCATCAGCGTCACGAACTTGAACCGCAGCGCGACACGCAGACCCGCCGCATAGCCGTCCAGCATCCATACGAACCCACGCTCGGCGATGCGATACATCCGCCCATGCTGGTCCTCCGGCACATGATGGAGGAAGCGTGAACACAGCATCGGCGTAAGCGTCAGCGAGATCAGCACCGACAGGACGATCGTGATGCTGACCGTCAGCGCGAACTCCCGCAGCAACCGCCCAACGATCCCGCCCATCAGCAGCAATGGGATGAACACGGCGATCAACGAAACCGAGATCGCGATGACGGTGAAGCCGATCTCGCCCGCGCCCTTCAGCGCCGCGTCCATCGGCTCCATGCCATCCTCGATATAACGGTAGATGTTCTCCAGCACGACGATGGCGTCGTCCACCACGAACCCGACCGCGACCGTCAGGGCCATCAGGCTGAGGTTGTCCAGGCTGAACCCGGCGACATACATCACCGCCGCCGCCCCCATCAGCGCCAGTGGCACCGTCAGGCTCGGGATCACCGTCGCCGCGACGTTGCGCAGGAACACGAAGATGACCATCACCACCAGCACGATGGTCAGCACCAGCGTGAACTGCACATCGGCGACCGAGGCGCGTATGGTCTGGGTGCGGTCGGTCAGGATGGACACCTCTACCGTGGGCGGGATCGCGCCTTGCAACCGGGGCAGCGCAGCCTTCACCCGGTCCACCGTCTCGATCACGTTGGCGCCGGGCAGCTTGGACACAGCGAGAACGATGGCGCGCGGCGCCGGCCCGTCCGCCTTGTTGCCCATCGTGTAGGCCCAGGCCGCAAGCTTCGAGTTCTCCGGCCCGTCCACCGCAGTGCCCAGGTCACGCACGCGAATCGGCGAGCCGCCGCGATACGCGACGATCACGTCGTTCCAGGGGCTGGCAGTCGTTAACTGGTCGTTGTCATAGACGGTGAAGCTCTGGCTGTTGCCGTCGAAGTTCCCCTTCGGGGCATTGGACGTGGCGACGGCCACCTGGGAGCGCACGTCCTCGAACCCCAGCCCAAGGCTCGCCAGCCGTGCAGGGTCGAGCTGGATGCGCACGGCAGGTTTCTGCGTGCCGGACAACTGCACCAGGCCCACGCCATCAATCTGCGACAACTGCTGCGCCAGGATGTTGTCCGCGTAGTCATTGACCTGGGTCAGCGGCAACGCCTTGGAGGTCAGCGCCATCACCAGGATCGGCGCATCGGCCGGGTTGACCTTGCGGTAGGTCGGCGGGCTCGGCAGGTTGGTCGGCAACTGGCCGCCAGCGGCATTGATCGCAGCCTGCACGTCCGTCGCCGCCGCATCTATATTACGAGAAAGGTTGAACTGCAGCGTGACCTGCGTATTGCCGAGCGCGCTGACGCTGGTCATCTGGTCCAGCCCAGGGATCAACGAGAATTGCCGTTCCAGGGGCGTAGCCACGTTGCTGGCCATCGTCTCAGGGCTGGCGCCCGGCAGGCTGCCGCTGACCTGGATCGTCGGAAAATCCACCTGCGGCAACGGCGCCACCGGCAGCAGCGGATAGGCCACGATCCCCAGCAGCAGCAGCGACACTGCCAGCAGCGCCGTCGCAATCGGCCGCCGGATGAATCCTGCCGAGGGGTTCATTTCGAGGGTCCGGTGCCCACGGCCGCTTTGGCGTCCTCCGGCTTCGCCTCGGCGACCTTGGCGCCCGGCTTCACCTTGAACTGTCCCGCGGTGATGAGAGTGTCGCCAGGTGCCACGCCCTTGTCGAACAGCGCCATGCCGTCCCGCATCAAGCCAAGCTCGACCGGCTTCATCGAAGCCGTGCCGTCTGCGCCCACGACATAAACGTAGGTGCCGTCCGGCCCCCGCTGCACCGCCGCGGCCGGCGCGGTCAGGCCGTCCTGCCGTGTGTTGAGCGTCAGCCGCGCGGTCACGAACTGGCCAGGCCACAGGGCATGGTCATCGTTGGGGAAGGTCGCCTTGACGTCCACCGTGCCGGTTGCCTGGTTCACCTGGTTGTTCACCAGCTCCAGCTTGCCGGTCGCAAGCGGCTTGCTGAGATCCCGTCCGAAAGCCTGCACCTGCAGCGGCGTGGGCGAGGCGGCTATGGCCGCCTGCACCCGCGCGAGGCTGTCCTGAGGCAGGCTGAACAGCACGGAGATCGGCTGAAGCTGCGTGATTACCACCAGGCCGCCGGTATCCGCGGCATGGACGATGTTGCCCTCGTCCACGAGCCGCACGCCGGTGCGGCCGCCAATCGGCGCTGTGATCTTGGTGTAGCCGAGTTGGACCGCTGCGTAGGCGATGGCCGCCTGGTCCGCCTGCACCTGTGCGGCTGCCGAGTCCGTGGTGGCGACCTGAGTGTCCAGGGTGGACTTCGCCACATCCTGCTTGCCCACCAGGTCGGCGTAGCGCCCCTGCTGCAAGCGCGAGTTCACCAGTTGTGCCTGGTCCTGGGCGAACTTCGCGCGTGCCTGGGCCAACTGCGCCTCGAACGGGTGCGGATCAATCTCCGCCAGCAGGTCGCCCTGCTTCACGTCCTGGCCTTCGCGATAGGCGACGCGCACGAGTTGCCCGTCCACCCGGGCGCGTATGGTGACGGTGTTGTAGGCCTGCACCGCGCCCAATCCGGTGACCCAGATCGGCACCGCCTGCTGGACCACCTTCGCCGTCTGCACCGGCACGGGCGGCGGTGCGGCGGCTGCATGGGGCGTCGGCGTGAATGGCCACCAGTGCCGCCAATAGGCCACGCCTGTTCCCGCAGCACCGATGATGATGATTCCTAGCGCCACGCGCCCCAACCGGTGCGGACGCAGGACCGAAGCCGGCCGGGAGTAGCCGATAGGGCTGGAGACAGACTTCTCCGAGACCGGCGCTAATTCCATGAAGGCATCATCCAACGCTCCTGGCCAGGCCGGCCGCAAATGCAGGTAGGGTTCGCAAGAAGACGCGGACTCCCAGGTGTGCCGCCGTCAAGCGCAACGAGCCGGCTGCGTTATCGTTCCGGAACGACCAATCACGTTGCGGAACGGCGCAGCAACGGTGCCGTCGCGAAAACGCGGCAGCACCGCCTCATGCAGGTTTCGCTGAATCATAACCCGACATTACGGGCCACGCAGCCGCAGCCCATGCACCTGCTATCCATCCGGGATCAACGCGGCGTTACCGTCCAGGCAACCGCAGCATCAACATCGCTTCCAGGCACGCCGGGCAGTGAACTTCAATCGGCAACTTTGCCCCGTCGCCGCCAGAGCGTCTGGACTCCCCTTGGACCAGGCTGCGTCGAGGTCTCAACACAACCCGCTCCAGCCTTGCTGGTTGCAAGCAACCCGCTGCAATTTCAGGTCCGGCCGCTTCCGCCCGGACCCCACGGCAGGCTGCGTTACGGCACAGCCGGGACAACCGGTGCCGTCGTTGCGCCGACCAGCACCGTACCGCGCGCGCGCTGTACCCGCCGATGCATCCACGACGTCAGCAGCGGCGTGAGGATCGCCGTAACGATCACCGACGCCGCAATCTGCACGGTGGCCTCAGGGGCGATCGCGGCATAGGTCGGATCAGCGGTCGCGACCGCCTTCGGCACCGCCGCCGCGTTGCCCGCGGTGCTGCTGGCAGCAGCGCCCGCGATGCCCGACCCGCCCAGGGCCAGGTCGGTCAGGATGCACAGCGTTCCCGTGATGGCGCAGACCAGCACGCCCAGCACCATGCCGCCCAGCCCGGCGTTCACCACATTGTTCAGGTTGATGCCCTGCCCCAGCGTGAACGCCATGAACGGCACGATGATCGGCTCGTGCTTGCCGAAGAAGTCGCGCAGGTCACGGTCCAGGTTCCCCAGCAACGCCCCGACGAAGATCGGCGCCACCACGGACACCATCGCCAGCCAGGGGATGTTCGCCAGCCCCGCGCCCACCAGGAACAGCATCGTCAGGAAAGGACCGGTCTCGATGCTCTGCGGCACATACGTGCCGGCGTCCTCCTTGTCGCCCATCACGCTGGTCAGCGCCATGAACATGCCGCCGTTGGTGTCGCTGAACGCCACCATCAGCGCGAGCGTGCTGAAGCCGAACAGGTTGCCGTCGAACAGCCGCGCCACCGTGAACGCGATCACCATGGCGATGCCGATCTTGGCACCCATGATGC
>DASWOJ010000323.1:0-8735 GCA_036398775.1 Acetobacteraceae bacterium | reverse complement strand
CCTGCTGGTGGCGTTGGTGGGCATGAGCGCCACGGCAGCCTGGCTGATTGCCGGGACCGTTGCTGCGCTGGCCGTGGCTGCCCTGCTGGCGGCCGGCGTGCGCCATAATTGGGCTGGACGCCCCGGCCGGTGGCTGTCGGTCCGCCTGCGCCGCGCCGCCACCCGCGGCATACCCGGCCTGCGCGGCATTGGCTCCGCCTTCCGCAGCCTGGGCCGCGACCGCCGGGCGCTGGCACGGTGCGGCAGGCTGCACGTGGCGTCCTGGCTATTGGGCGGCGCCGAGGTCTGGCTGGCGCTGCACGTTCTCGGCATGAAGGCGGGCTTCGCCGAGGCCTTCGCCATCGAGGCGCTGGGCCAGGCCATCCGGACGGCGGGGTTTGCCATCCCCGGCGCGCTTGGCGTGGCCGAGGGCGGCTATGTCCTGGTATGCGGCCTGTTCGGCCTCTCGCCGGACGTGGCCATCGCGCTCGCCCTAATGAAGCGCGTGAGAGAGGTGGCTTTTGGCCTGCCCGCCCTCGCCGCCTGGCAGGTGTTGGAGGCCAAGCCGATGTATTTGCTGGAACCGGCCGCCCGCACGGACGCGTAGCAGGACGTCACGCCGCCAAGCAGCCCAGCCCCATCAAGCCTGGGCCGGCTCCGTCGCGCTCGATGCTCCCGTCCCGCGGAACGCCCTGCTCGACGCATGGACGGCAGCCAGCGACCCCCTGAGCCAGGCCGGGCATGTTTCGCGGCCCGAACCCTCAGTATGCATCCCGGCGCGGGCGCGGCCCCAGCTTGGCCATCACCAGCGTCGGGGTCCGCGGCGGCGGGCGGCGCTCCACCACGACGGCCTCGGCCCGCGGCGCGCGCGCCGGTGCCTCCCGCAGGCGCGGCGGCGGGCTGATGCCCATGTCCGGGTCGGCCCGGCGTGCCTCGATCCGGCGTCCGCCGATCCCCGTCTCGTTCAGGCGCGCAACGGCCGTCTCCACCGCCTTGTCGGGCGCAAGCTGCACCAGGCCGTGGCCCAGCGTCTCCCCGGTGGCCGGGTCGCGCGCCATGTGCGCGTTCAGCACGATGCCGAAGGGGTCGAATGCTTCCGCCAGCTCCTCGTCCTTCAAGCCGCGGGGCAGGTTCGCCACAAACACGTTTCCGCGTATCTTGTCTGGTCTCATTGAAGTCTCCTTCCCTGTGTTGAGGCTCCACCGCCCTGGTGGACGTCAACGCCATCGCATCGTTTATGTTGCACTGCAACATAAATTTGGTCGAGGGTAGCCGGGACATGGCTGCCAGGCCGCGTTCGGCCCTTAGCAGCCCGCCACCACTCCGCGCATAGACGATTTCAGCCCAAGTGCGTTAGCATTCCGTTACGCACCGCTGAAGAACGCCAACTAGGAACGATAATGAAACTGAGCGCACGCAACCAGTTCAAGGGCAAGATCGTGTCCGTCACCAAGGGCCAGACCACCGGTCACGTCCACATAGACATCGGCGGCGGCACCATCGTCCATTCCTCGATCACCAACGAGGCGATTGACGACCTGGCCCTGAAGCCCGGCGACGACGCCACCGCGGTGATCAAGGCGTCGGACGTGATGATAGGCAAGTAACCCATGCCGCCCGCCGGAATTGCCGGTCGCACCCTGCGGCCAGCCGTCCTCCTGGCCATGCTGGCCCTGGCCCATCCCGCCGCGGCGCAGGGTCCGGCGACGCCTGGGCCAGTGGGCAATGCCGCGGCACCCGCCGCCGTCGCCTTGTCCAGCGGGCTCAAGGCTCCGCGCACCCTGGCCCTGGCCGACCTGCAAGCCCTGCCGGCCATTACGGTGGAAGTCACTGTGGCCACGGCGCAGGGACCGCGCCATATCGCCTACACCGGCGCCCTGCTCTGGCCGCTGCTGCAGGCCGCGGCGCCGGTGGACGCGCCCGGCCGTGCCACGCAAAACCAGCACGTCCTGATGGCCCGGGGCAGCGACGGCTATGCAGTGGCGGTCGCGTTCGGCGAGATGGACCCGCATCTTGAAGGCAAGCAGGTCCTGATCGCCTACCTCATGGACGGCAATCCCCTGCCTGCTCCGCGCCTGGTCGTGCCCGGCGACAGCCACGGCGGCCGGGCCGTCCATGACCTTGCAGCCATCGAGGTGCGCTAAGCATCTCCTCGGAGGCGGGCCGCAGACCGAACCCGGGTAGCCCGGCGCGGCTTAGCGGGCTGCTGGCTGCCCTTGCGCCAAGCCGCTCAGGCCTGCCGAGGCTATGTCCCAACATCCTCGCCGCGCCGGCCAAGAAGGAGCCGTCATGACCCTCCGCCGAACTTTCGTCGCCGCGTTGCTCGGCTTGCTTGCCGCGGCACCGACCGCCCGCGCCGCCGACGCGCCCTACATCACCGTCGCCTCCACCACCTCCACCGAGCAGTCCGGCCTGTTCCCCCGCCTGCTGCCGGCATTCACGCAGGCGACCGGGATCGAGGTCCGCGTCGTTGCCGTCGGCACTGGCCAGGCGCTGGCCATCGGGCAGCGCGGCGATGCCGACGTGATGTTCGTGCACGACCGCCCGGCGGAGCTGCGCTTCGTCGCCGACGGCTGGGGCACCGAACGGCAGGAGGTCATGTATAACGACTTCATCATCGTCGGCCCCAAAGCCGACCCGGCCGGCATCGCCGGCATCAAGGACACCGTCGCCGCCTTCCGCCGCGTTGCGGAAACCCGCGCACCCTTCATCACCCGCGGTGACGACAGCGGCACCAACGCCGCGGAGAAGCGCTTCTGGGGCAATGCCGGCGTGGACCCGAAGGCTGCCAGCAAGGAGACCGGCTGGTACAAGGACATCGGCGGCGGCATGGGTCCGGCGCTGAACGCCGCCGCGGCGATGGGTGCCTACACCCTGTCCGACCGCGGCACCTGGCTCAACTTCGGCAACCGGCGGGACCTGGTGGTGCTGGTGGAGGGCGATGCGCAGCTGTTCAACCAGTATGGCGTCATGCTGGTGAACCCGGCCCGGCACCCGACGGTCAAGGCTGACCTGGGCCGGCGCTTCATCGCCTGGCTGGTGTCCCCCGCCGGGCAGGGCGCCATCGCCTCCTACAAGATCAACGGCGAGCAGCTGTTTTTCCCCAACGCCGGCAAGTCGGGATCATGAAGCTTGCCATCCTGGCCTGCCTGGCGCTGACCGCCGCCGCCGCACGGGCCGATGACGGCGTGGTCCGCCTGCACGCCGCCGGCAGCTTGCGCCCGGCACTGACGGAGATGGCGCAGGCCTTCACCGCCGCGCACGGCATACGGGTGGAGGCGGCGTTCGGCTCCTCCGGCACGCTGCGGGAACGGTTGGAGGGCGGCGAGGCGGGCGGGGTTTACGCATCCGCGGACATGGGCAACCCGGCCGCGCTGGCCCGGGACGGCAAGGCATGGCCGGTCGTGACGTTCGCCCGCAATCGCCTGTGCGCCATCGCGCGTCCCGGTCTGGCCGTCAGCAGCGCCACCTTGCTGGACGCCATGCTGGCGCCGGGCACGACACTCGGCACTTCCACGCCGCGCAGCGACCCGGCTGGGGATTATGCCATGCAGGTGTTCGCCAGGGCCGGCGCGCTGCGGCCAGGCGCCGGGGCGGCCCTGCAGGCGAAGGCCGTCATGCTGACCGGCGCGCCCGGCTCCGCGGCCCCGCCTCCGGGCCGGAACGTGTATGCCTGGCATGTCCTGGAGGGCCGGGCCGACCTGTTCCTGGCCTACTGCACCGCGGCGCGGGAAGCGGTGGCCGCATCGCCGTCCCTGCAAGCCGTGGACCTGCCGCCGGACCTGGCCGTCGGCGCCGAGTATGGCCTGACGGCCTTGCGTGCCGCGGACCCGCGCACGACGCTGCCCTTCGTGCTGTTCATCCTGTCGCCGGGTGGCCAGGCGATACTGGCCCGGCACGGCTTCGACGCACCCCTTGCGCCGCACTGAGCGGGAGCAGCATCCCAGGGCAGGGCGCAGTTACCGCCTGTAACGCAATTCTGATGCTGCCCGCGTCCATGCCGCATGCGGTCCAATGCACCATCCGCAGCACCGCCGCATCCAAGGGACGGCTGGCATCCCGCAAGGGCCGGCCCACCTGGCGCCGCCGCACCTGCCCGGCACGGTCCTGTCATTTGCCCAGCACTGGTGATCCCCCGGTTCCGAGTGGCGTTGCAGAGTGGCAAAGCAAGGCCCGGCGGCGCTTGCCGCGCAGCGCCAGGTCCCGCATACCCCGCGGCATGACCGTCAAAGGAATCCCGATGCGCGTGCTGTTGATCCCTGCGGTGCTGTGCGGCGCATTGGCGCTGAGCGGCGCGGCGTCGGCGCAAGGCGCGGGCAGCCCCGTCGGCCTGTGGCGGACGATGGACGACAAGACCGGCAAGGAGACCGGCGCCGTCCGCATCTTCGAGTCCGGTGGCGCCCTGTATGGCCGCATCGAGCGGATCACCGACCCGGCCCGCGCCGGCCTGTCCTGCATCAAGTGCTCCGACGACCGCAAGAACAAGCCGCTGATCGGCCTGGACATCATGCGCGGCCTCAAGCGCGACGGCGACGCATGGGACGGCGGCACGATCCTCGATCCCGAGACAGGCGGCACCTACAAGTCGTCGGTCCGCCTGGACGACGGCGGGCAGAAGCTGGTGGTGCGCGGCTACCTGGGCGTGAGCCTGCTGGGCCGCAGCCAGACCTGGATCAGGGCGCAGTAACGCCCGCCACAACGCCGGGCTTGAGATCGGGCAGCGGCTGAGCCGGGAGCGCAGGCAACAGGTGTCGGACACAGCCATCGCAATGCCGCCCGCGTTCTTCGTCCTGCCCGGCTTTGCGCCGGACGCCCTGCTGTTTGCCGCGCGGCTGTCGCTGGCGATGCTGCTGGCCTACTACGCCGCCTTCTTCTGCCAGGTCGAGTCGGCCTCGACCGCCGGTATCTGCGTCGCCATCGTCACCCAGGTCTCCGCCGGGATGTCGGCCGCCAAGGCCAGGTATCGCATCGCCGGCACCCTGTTCGGCGGCGGCGTCGGGCTTGCGCTGGTCGCCGCGTTCCCGCAGGACCGGGTCATGCTGCTCGGCGGCTTCGCGCTGTGGCTGGCCGTCTGCACCTACGTGGCGACCCTGCTGCGGGACTTCCGCTCCTATGGCGCCGCGCTCAGCGGCTACACCGCGGGGATCATCGCGGTCGGAGTCATCGCCGCGCCGGACACGGCGCTCGCGACGACGCTGGACCGCGTTGCCGCCATCCTGATCGGCATCGCCTCGGTGCTGGTGGTGGACCGCCTGCTGGCAGGCACGGGCGCGTTCGACGCCCTGGTGGCCGACCTGCGGACACGCCAGGCCGCCTTGGCCGCCCTCGCCGCCGACGCCCTGGAGGGCCGACCGCTCGGCGGCGACCTGCCGATGGTCGAGTTGGCCGCACAGGTCGCGGCACTGCAAACCCAGGCGTCCTACACCGCCGCCGAGCTGCCCGACGGCAACGTCCGCGCCAACGGCGCCCGGCACGCCATCGCGTCGCTGCTGGCCATGGTCTCCGCCAGCCGCGCCATCGCCGCGGTGATCGGGCCGGAGGTCCCTGCCGACGCGGCAGCCTACTTCCAGGCCATCGCGGACGAGTTGCGCGGCAGCCCGGCCGGCCAGGCGCCCCTGCCCCGCCCTGCCGACCCAACCAGCGCCCTGTTGCTGGAACGCGCGCAGGCGCTGGCCGCCGCGCACCGCCAGGCACTTCTCGGCCTGCAAGTGCTGACGGAGGGCGGAGGCAGCCTGCCGCCGCTCCGCCTGCGCGCCAGCCGCGACCACATGGCAGCACTCACCGGCGCCGTGCGGGTGCTGATCTCCGTCGGCCTGGGGTCGGTGTTCTGCGTGCTGGCCGGCTGGGGCAGCGCGACGCTGGTGCTCATTCAGCAGGCGGCGTTCGTCGCATTGCTGGGCACCTTCCCCAATCCATCCCAGGCCAGCCTGCGCTTCGGGCTGCCGTTGCTGCCGATCGCCATCCTCGTCGGGGCGGGCAAGTTCCTGGTGCTGCCCGGCGCCTCGGGATATACCATGTTCGCCCTGGTGGTCGGGGCCATCGCCTTTGTCACCGCCCTGGTGCAGCGCCACGATGCGCTGGGACCTTACGCCGCCTCGGGACCGACGCTGTTCACGATCATCCTGGGACCGTCGAATCCGCAGACCTTCGACCTCGGCAGCTACGTCGGCACGGTGGTGCAGGTCGGGCTGGCGATGGTGTTCGTGGTGCTGTCGTTCAACGTCATCTTCCCCGCCTCCCAGTCCCGGCGGCTTGTGAGGGTCGCAGTCGCCATCGGACGGACGCTGCGGCGGACGGTGCGGCAGGGCGCAAGCGAGGCCCGCGTGACACCGGCGGCCTATTCCCTGCTGTATGACCGCATGTCGCAGGCGCTGCAGCTTCTGGGCCGGCAGACCCCGGCGCGGCTGCGGCTGCTGGGCCACATCTATGGCGTCGGCGAGGTGGACCTGGCAGTCCGCCGCGCCTGGGCCGGCCTGGCCGCCCTGGGGACCACGCACGGTCCGGCAGCCACCCGCGCCGGGGACGCGCTGCGGCAGCAGGACGGCCCGGCGATGCTCGCGGCGGCCCAGGATTTGCTGGATGACGCCGGAGACCATCCGGTTGGCCGCCCGTTGCTGACAGCCGTATCCGGGCTGGCCGGCGCGGCGCGGCTGCTGGAACCCGGCCGGGCCACGCTGCGCTTCTACCGCAAGCTGATGACGTGAAAGGCAAAGGAGGTGTGGCGCGAAACCAACCTGTTCGGCATCCTGTTCTCGCCGCTGCTGGTTTACCTCGGCGCCGCGGCGCTGCTGTATATGCCGTTGCGGTGGCTGATGCTGCGGCTACGGCTGTTCCGCTGGACGTGGAACCCGCCCCTGGCCGGCACCGCGATCTATATCTGCATCGTCGGCGCCCTGGTGCGGTGGCTGTAGGGGTGAGGGACCTTCGATGAACCATGCAATCCGCCGCGGTGCTGGCATCTCCATCACCCTGGTCCTCCTGGCCGGTGCCGCCGTGGCCGGGTTCGCGGTCTGGAACGACTACCTGACCGCGCCTTGGACGCGGGACGGCCAGGTGCAGGCCTATGTCGTCAGCCAGGCGCCGGAAGCGTCTGGGCGCATCCTGCACCTGCACGTGGCCGACAACCAGGCAGTCCGCCGCGGCGACTTGCTGTATGAGATTGACCCGGTTGACTACCAGATCGCCGCCGCCGCCGCCGAGGCCACCCTGCAAAGCCGCCAGGCCGACCTCAACGCCAAGAACAACGAATCCACCCGGCGGCAGAAGCTCTCGACCCTGAGCACCTCGCTTGAGGAGCAGCAAACCTACCAGGCCAGCGCCGATATGGCCCGCGCCGCCCTCGCCAGCGCCATCACCCAGCTCAACCAGTCCCGCATAGACCTGGAACGGACGAAGGTGCTGTCTCCCGTCAACGGCTACGTCACCAACCTGCAATTGCAGGAGGGCGACTACGCCACCAAGGGCAGCCGCAACCTCGCCTTGGTGGACGAGGACAGCTTCTGGATCACCGGCTTCTTCGAGGAGACCAAGCTGGCCAGCATCCAGGTCGGCGCACCAGCGGTCGCGGCGCTGATGGGCTACCGCGACCCGGTGCAGGGCCATGTCGAGAGCATCGCCCGCGGCATCAACACTCCCAACACTGCTCCGGGCGCGCTCGGCCTGGCGTCGGTTGATCCCGTGTTCACCTGGGTACGCCTGGCGCAACGCATCCCGGTCCGCATCCGGATTGACCAGGTGCCGGACACCGTCCACCTCGCGTTGGGCATGACGGCCACCGTGACGGTCGGCCAGGGCGCCGGCCCGGTATCGCCGCACGGCCTCCTGTCCCGCCTGTTCACCCAATCCCCTTGAGTGCTTCTCCCTCTCCCCCCCGGGAGAGGGCCGGGGTGAGGGGGTCTTGGCTGCGGAGCGGCGCACCTGGCACGCCGCCTGCATTCAGGTCGCCTGGAAAGGGCCGGTGCTTGCCCGCCCCCTTACCCCAGCCCTCTCCCGGAGGAAGCGGGAGCGGCAAGCCTGGCACTGTTGACGTTCACGCCATCTAAACGGCTATTTAGCGCCGCACCCACACGAGGACGCCGCCCATGCGACTGCGCCACAGCCTTCTGGCCGCCATCCCCGCCCTGGCGCTCGCCGCCCCGGCACATGCCAAGGACGACCTGGTGATCGGCGCCGCGCAGTTCCCCAGCACCCTCAACCCGTTCATAGATCCCGAGGTCATCAAGACCTACGCCCTCGCCTTCGCGCAGCGGCAGATCAGCGGCTACGACAAGGACTGGCACCCGGTCTGCCTGCTGTGCGCCGAGCTGCCGTCGCTGGAGAACGGCCTCGCGGCGATCGAGGACCGCCCCGAGGGGACCAAGGGGATGAAGATCACCATCAAGCTCAAGCCCGGCCTGATGTGGGGCGACGGCAAGCCGGTGACGGCACGCGACATCGCCTTCACCTGGAAGTTGGCGGCCAACCCCAACACCGGGTCCGGCAACACCTATCCCTGGGCGCGCGCGAGCGGGGTGGACGTGGTGGACGACGGCACCGCCGTCCTGCACACCGACCGCGTCATCAACGACTACATGATGTGGGACCAGATCGTCCCCGAGCACCTGGAGGGCGAGATCGCCGCCAAGGCCACCAGCCCCGGCGACTACATCAAGACCACCCTGTATGCGCGGGAGCCGACGACGGCCGGGCTGTGGAACGGCCCCTACCTGATCACCCAGTATCAATCGGGCTCCCAGGTGGTGTTCGAGCCGAACCCG
>DASWOJ010000322.1:0-2057 GCA_036398775.1 Acetobacteraceae bacterium | reverse complement strand
CTTCGCGATATTTGCTTCACCAACGGAGGCGCGGCACGGTTTGCGCGTCTCGGGGTTCTGAGACAAATACCGGCCGACCAATTCGCCGCCACCATTGTCAACGCGCCCTTCCGTGACCAGAATAAAGTCACAATGGCGCTTTCCATTCGATACGAGCAGGTGACGGCCGAGCCCGAACTGGAAGCCGAGGTGCCGTGGTTGCGAGATGTTCAGCAACATCTTTACAGGCTTGGCAAGGACTTGCCGCGAATCGCACAGTCTCAACTGTTCCGATTGGTCAAGGGGTATGTCGATAAGACGCTCATCGAGGTTGATGCGCGGCTGCGGCAGAAATACCCGTCTCAGTCTGGCGACGTTAGAGCAAACCGCAGGAAGTTTGGGACGCCTGCGCCCATATGTCGGGGCGGAGGTATCGATGGCTGGATCGTATTCAACGGACCTGCGCAGCCGCGTATTGATGGCGATGGAGGCGGGCGAGTGCCCAGCAGCGGCGGCCAAGCGGTTCGCGGTCGGGCGTTCGACGGCCTATCGCTGGGCGCAAGCAGCACGCGACGAGGGGCGGCGTGAGGCCAAGCGAATGGGCGGTGGCCCCGCACCGCGCATCAATGGCGCGGTCACGGCGGCGCTGCTGGACCTGCTCACGGGCGAGGACAACCACCTGACGCTCGTGCAGTGCCGGGACCGCTTGGCCGAGCAGACGGGGGTGCGGGTTCATCCCTGGACAGTGGGTCGGGCATTGCGGCGTGCGGGTTGGACGTGAAAGAAGCGCACGCTGCGCGCGGCCGAGCAGGGCCGTCCGGATATCGTCGCGGCACGCCAGGCCTGGCGGACAACAACGGACGGTGTGGGCGGGATCAGCCCAGAGCGGCTGGTGTTCGTCGATGCGTGCGGCGTGCTGACCAACATGGCGCGCCGGCATGGGCGCAGTCCGCGCGGCACGCGGGCCTACGCCTCGGTGCCGTTCGGGCACTGGACGCGGGTGACCGTGCTGGGTGCGTTGAGCGAGAGGGGCATGGTGGCCGCAATGAGCGTGGAAGCGGCGACCAGCGCAGCCGTGTTCCACGCCTACCTCGACCAGTCGCTGTTGCCCGAACTGCGCCGCACCAAGCCTGATGCTGTCCTGGTCATGGACAATCTGCGCGCCCACAAGACCCTGCGGGTCCGCGCACTGCTCGACCGCTCAGGCTTTCCCTACCGTTATCTGCCCGCCTACTCGCCCGACTTCACCCCGATCGAGCCTGCCTAGGCGAAAGTGAAGGCCGAATTGCGTCATGTCGCAGCCCGGACCGCCCCGGCGCTGCACGAGGCGATCGGCCCGGCGCTGGACACCATTACCCCGCAGGACGCGGCCGGGTTCTTCCGCCACTGCGGCTACGACCGTCCCAACTAACCCGCGGTTTGCTCTAGCCGCCGTTAATCAACGGGATGAGGCTATCCACGGCTGAAGCACGCCTTTCTCACCTTTCAGTTGTTTGGGCCTGCGGGGTTCGCCGCATCTCGGGGGTGGCGGTCTGGCGGGTCGGAGCTGCGGCGTTGGGGGGTGGCGGGATCGGGTGAGGGTGGGGGCAGGCCGCCCCGTGGGTCAACTGACTAGGCGCGGCATTCGGAAGGACGAGTGGGACAATCACCTGAGCGGGTGCGCTGGTGGTCAGGTGCAGCTTGACCGGGTCTTGAGCTCGACGACACGCACAACGTGGGATCGATTGATCCAGGGCAGGCAAGCAACCAAGCCCACATTTTTGTGCCTCCAACGCGTCAGCTAGGCTCTCTAAGCTTAACCCTGGGCCTCGAGTGGTTGCTCGCGCTTGGGCAGTTCATGACCCAGAACTGAATGGCTCCAGGGTGGCCCGTGACGCCCCTCAGGAGACGGTTCGCAGCAGGAGCCAGAAGCCGCGCAGTTGCAGGGGCATTCCGGACGCCACCATGATGAAGCCGGCCCAGCGTTGGTCGAGGAGGGGCGGGATGTCCCATATGCAGATCACGTTCAGGTACGGCGCGTAGAGCACCGCCGGGGACAGCATCCAGATGAGCCCGACGACCGTCATCGGCGTCCCGCC
>DASWOJ010000321.1:0-5066 GCA_036398775.1 Acetobacteraceae bacterium | reverse complement strand
GCCAGGTCGGTTGCCGAGCCGACGCGCACCAGAAGAGGACCGGTGGGATCAACCCGCACCACCTCGCCGTCGCGCTCGAACTTCCAGGGCGGCATCGCGCCGCTGCTGAACTGGCCGCGCAGGCAGGCATGGGCGAGCAGGTCGCGCGGATGCTCCGGACGGCCGCGCCGGGCGAGGTAACCCGGCGACGCCGCCGCCGCGAACCGCTGCACCCGTGGTCCCACCGGCACTGCGATCATGTCCTGCTCCAGCCGCTCGTCGTAGCGGATGCCGGCGTCGCACCCGGCGGCGAGCACGTCAACGAAGCCATCCTCGGCAATCACTTCCAGCCGGATGTCGGGATAGGCGGCGAGGAACGGCGGCACGATTGCCGGCAGCACCAACCGCACCGCGCTGACCGGCACGTTGAGGCGCAGCGTGCCCGCGGGACGGTCGCGGTAGCCGTTCACCACGTCGAGCGCCGCCTCCACCTCGGCGAGCGCCGGACCCAGCCGTTCCAGCATGCGCGCCCCGGCCTCGGTCGGGACGACGCTGCGCGTGGTGCGGTGGAGCAGCCGGACGCCGAGCTGCGCTTCCAGCCGCCGCACCGCCTCGCTCAGCCCGGACGCGCTGCCGCCGCTGGCCCGCGCGCCGCCACGGAAGCTCCTGGCGCGGGCCACTGCGAGGAAGGCGTTCAGGTCCGCGACGTTCACCATCATTGTTCGCCAATCCGCACAGCCCGTGCGGATTTTACCGGATTATCGAGCAGGCGGGCAATGCCCAGGTGGGCAGCAGTCCAAAGAGGAGACCGACCATGTCCACCACCGACAACTCCGGCACCTTCACGCTCGGCAGCCACGCCGTGCATCGCCTCGGCTACGGCGCCATGCAGCTCGCAGGCCCCGGCGTATCCGGGCCGCCCAGGGACCGCGACGCCGCGCTGGCAGTGCTGCGGGAAGCGGTCGCGAGCGGCGTGAACCATATGGACACCAGCGACTTCTACGGCCCGCACGTCACCAACGGGCTGATCCGCGAGGCGCTGCACCCCTATCCCGACGACCTCGTGATCGTCACCAAGATCGGCGCCCGGCGCGGCGAGGACAAATCCTGGAACCCGGCCTTCTCGCCCGAGGAGTTGACCCAGGCGGTGCACGACAACCTGCGCAACCTCGGCCTGGACGTGCTCCATGTGGTCAACCTGCGCCTGATGTTCGCCCAAGGCCCCGCCGAGGGTTCGCTGGAGGCGCCGCTCACGGTCCTGGCCGACCTGCAGCGGCAGGGCCTGGTGCGGCATATCGGGCTGAGCAACGTCACGCCCGCGCAGGTCGCGGAAGGGCGCGGCATCTGCGAGATCGTCTGCGTGCAGAACCAGTACAACCTGGCGCATCGGGATGACGAGGCGCTGGTTGACGGCCTCGCCCGCGACGGCATCGCCTACGTGCCGTTCTTCCCGCTCGGCGGGTTCAACCGGCTGCAATCGGCTGCGCTGTCCGAGGTGGCCGCGAGCCTCGGCGCCACGCCCATGCAGGTGGCGCTGGCTTGGCTGCTCCGCCGCTCGCCGAACATCCTGCTGATCCCCGGCACCTCGTCGGTCGCGCACCTGCGCGAGAACCTGGCCGCAGGAGGGTTGGAGTTGCCGGGCGATGCGCTGAGCGCGCTGGATGGGATGGCGGCAAGCGCTGGCCACGCCTGACGGGCGGCTTGCGGTCCCTGGATGGGCAGGCGGAAGGCGCCGGCGCACCCTGCCCTTACGGCCATCGCCCATCCGGGGCATGATGCGTGCAGCCAAAGGACGACATCATGCCCGACACTCCCCTGCCCCAGTTGGATGCGCGCGGCATCCCGCAGTCCGACGACCCGTTGGCCCTGTTCGCCGCCTGGATGGCCGAAGCCACGCTTACCGAGCCCAACGATCCCAACGCCATGACCGTCGCCACCTGCACGCCGGATGGCACCCCGTCGGCCCGGATCGTGCTGCTGAAGGATTATGACGGGCAGGGCTTCGTGTTCTACACCAACCGGGAAGGCCGCAAGGGCGGCGAGCTGCGCGCCAACCCGCGCGCCGCCCTGCTGTTCCACTGGAAGACGCTGCAGCGCCAGGTGCGGATCGAGGGCGAGGTGTCCGACGTGACTGATGCGGAGGCCGATGCCTACTACGCCAGCCGCGCCCGCATCAGCCGCCTGGGCGCCTGGGCGTCCGACCAGTCCCGCCCCCTGCCTTCCCGCGCCGAGCTGGAACGGCGGGTGGCCGAGTATGACGCGCGGCACCCCGGCGAGGCCATTCCCCGCCCGCCGCACTGGTCCGGCTTCCGCGTGCGCCCGGCCATGATCGAGTTCTGGCAGGACATGCCGTACCGGCTGCATGACCGCCGGGTTTACACGCGGACAGCGGCAGGGTGGACGACGCAGGCCCTGTATCCTTGACCCCAGGCTTCATCCCTGACCCAAGCCATCCCTGATCCCCGGCTTGCCTGGCGCACGGCGCTTCCAGTCCCCTGCCAGCCTGGTCTAGCCTCCCCGGAACCGCACAACGAGGAGCGCGTGCCATGCCGATACGCAAGCTGCTGCTGCCGCTGACCGGCACTGCCGCCGGGGAAGCCGCGCTGACGACGGCGCTGATGGTCGCGCGGATATGGGACGCGCACCTGACGGCCCTGCACGTCCAGGTGGACAGCCGCGACGTGGCCCCGCTGGCGGGCGAGGGCCTGTCCGGCGCCATGATCGAGGAGATGATGTCCGCCACCGAGAAGGAAGGCAGCCAGCGCAGCGCCGCCGTGCGCGCCATGTTCGACCGCTTCGTGGCGGAGCACGGCGTGACCGTCGCCGAGCCGCACCGCGGCGACGGCGCCACCGCCAACTTCGCCAGCGCCACCGGCCGGGAGGAGGACCTGGTGGCGCAGCTCGCCCGCCTGACCGATCTGACCGTGGTGCCGCACCCGGAGGCCGGCGACGACGTGAGCAGCAGCGACGCCCTGCACGCCGTGCTGTTCGACAGCGGACGGCCGGTGCTGATCGCGCCGCAGGTGGCGCTGCCCACCATAGGCACCCGCATCTGCATCGCCTGGAACGGCACCGCCGAGAGCGCCGCCGCCGTGCAGGCCGCCCTGCCCTGGATGCAGCGGGCCAAGGCGGTGCGCGTGCTGTCCGCCGACGAATACCAGCGCCGCGGACCCGCCGCCGCGGCGTTGTCGCAATACCTGGGCCTGCACGGCATCAACGTGGAGATCGCGCAGTTCCGCCCGCTCGACCGCGGAGTCGGGCGCGGGCTGCTGATGGCGGCGCAGGAGTTCGGGGCAGACCTGCTCGCGATGGGCGCCTACTCCCATTCGCGCCTGCGCCAGCTCATACTGGGCGGCGTGACCCGGCATGTGCTGGAGCACGCGACGCTGCCTGTCCTGATGTGCAGGTGACAATTCAGCCGGTAACGACTCAGCCGGTTACGATGCAGCCGGTAACGATTTTGGGAGACGCCCGGCGAACCCACCTCGAATCCGCCGCGTTGGCGCCACAACCCCGCCGCATAACGCTGCCAGCGTGGGATCAACACGGAGGTTTAGTGATGCGTGGTATCCTGATGGCGGCAGCGATGGGCATGGCGTTGGCCAGCCCGGTGATGGCGCAAGGCGTTGACGTCGGCCGGTTGCTGCAACAGGGGGGCATCCTCCCCCGCCAACAAGGCCCGGACCCGCGGGAGCAGGCCGACCGCGACCGGGCGATCTATGAGCAGGGTCGCCGCGACGAGGAGGCCCGGCGCGAGGATGCCAGGCGGCACCGTGAGTCCGAGCGCGCCGAGGATCGGCGGCTTGGGGGCCACAGGACTGATGACCGCGACGATCGGCGCCGCGGCGATCCCCGCGGCTACGACGACCGGCGCCGCGTCGAGCAGGACCGGTTCCGGCCCGATCAGGACAGCGGCCCGCCGCGTTACTGAGATGCTGCCGCCCGGATCTGGCCCTGATGGGTCCTGGCTTACCTGATCGAGGCAGTCACGACGTTACGAGGTCGTGCGGGTGATCAGCCGCTCGATCTCGTTCCGCACCAGCCGTTCGACCAGCGGCGGCAGGTGGGTATCCAGCCAGTCCTTCAGCAGTGGACGCACTTCCTCCCGTACAAGGTCCTCGATGGTGGGGCCGCCGCGGTGGGTCGCGGTGGTCCGCTCCCGCGTGAGGGTCCGGACCAGCGCCTCTACCGACGCACTGGCTGCGACGGCAGCAGCGGGGCTGACCAGGGCGGGCACCGGATCATGCATGGCGGATGACGACGGGATCGGCGCGTAGGCCGGTGCCGGAGGGTCAACGACAGGCGCCGGGGAACCTGGGGCCGGCATCAGCAGTGCCGGCGGCGGCTCCGGGGAATGCTCCACCAGGGCCGGGCTGGCCGGGGGGGAGGGAATGGCTGGCAGGGCTGGGGTGTCCGGCAAGGGCGCCTCGACCGGGACCATCATCGTCTCATCGAGCATCAGCACGTCGTCGGCAGGCGGCTCGCCGTGCTGATCGCCGGAAGCAGAGGCTGGCTGCGGCACCGCACTTGCCGGGGCGGACTGCACTTGGTTGACGGCGGCCTTCGCGTCGTCCTCGTTCAGGATTTTCCGGATGGACGCCAGGATTTCGTCCATCGAGGGATCGGCGCCGGGCGGCGACGGGACGGGCGGCACTGCCACAATCAGCGCCCCGGCTGGTTCACGGCGTAGTCGCCGGTGCCGAACAGCTTCTGCCGCACGGCGTTGTAGTAGGCAGTCTCGTCATACAGCGGCACGTTCAAGCCGAGGTCCTTGGCCGTCAGCCGCCCAACGGCAGCAGCAACGGAGTAGGATGCGTTGATGTAGGCCGTGAGGTTCTGCACAAGCGTGACGCGGGAGTTGAGCAGCGCCTGCTCGGCGTTCAGCACGTCCAGCGTGGTGCGGCTGCCGACGATGGCCTCGCGCTGCACGCCCTCCAGCGCGATCTGGTTGGCGCGTATGGCGGCCCGGGTGCTGTCAATGGTGGCGCGGCTGCTGGTCAGGGTTTCCCATGCCTGGGCCGCCTGCTGGGTGACCTGGCGGCGCAGGTCGTCCACCGTCTTGCGCGTCTGCTGCTGCTGCTGCCGGG
>DASWOJ010000320.1:0-6409 GCA_036398775.1 Acetobacteraceae bacterium | reverse complement strand
CGCTTGCTGCTCCTTCCCCCTCCGGGAGAGGGTCGGGGTGAGGGAAAAGCCGCACGGGCCGCGGCTGGATGTCCTGGTCTATCTGGGACAACAACGCCCTTGCGGCCTCCCTCACCCCAACCCTCTCCCGAAGGGAGAGGGAGCAGGCGCCGCCGGCACTCGATGCTAGAATGGCAGCTTCATCCCGCCGGGCAGTTCCAGCCCGCCGGTCGCGGCGGCCATCTCCTCCGCCATCACCGCCTCCACCTTGCGCTTGGCGTCGGCGTGGGCGGCGACGATCAGGTCCTGCAGCATCTCGGCTTCCGCCGGGTCCAGCAGCTTCGGGTCTACGTTCAAGCGCCGCAGCTCGCCCTTGCCGGACAGCACCAGCGTCACCATTCCCGCGCCGGAGGCGCCCTCGATCTCCATCGCCTCCATCTTGGCCTGCATCTCGGCCATCTTGGCCTGCATCTGGCCGGCTTGCTTCATCAGGCCCGCAAGGTTCTTCAACTGTTGTCCTCCATCATTCCAGCATCTTCGGCATCCAGCGGCGCGAACTCCCGCCCGTCCCCGCCGCCAAGGATTGAAGCCTCGTCGTCCACCAACCCATAGGCATCCGCCCGGCTATCCGTGACCCGGCTGATCCTGGCGCCGGGAAACGCTTCCAGGATGGCGCGGACCAGCGGGTGCTCGGCGGCTGCGCCGCGGCGGGCCTGGTCCGCAGCCTCGCCCTGGTCGTGCAAGGTGGGGTCGCCGGCCTCGCGGGACAACGCGATGGTCCAGCGCGTGCCGGTCGCATCCAGCAGCAGGGCGGCCAGGCGCGGCGCCAGGTCGCGCGGGGCGTCGGGCACGGGCCGCAGCTCGATGACGGGAGGCGCGAAGCGGACGAGGTGGACCTGGTGCAGCAAGGCGCCGTGCAGCAGCGGTTCCCGCCGCTCCGCCACCAGCATCGCCACATCGCGGAAGCTCGACAGGCGCGGTGGCTGCGGATCGGGCGGCGGAGGCGGGGCGAACGGCGCCGGGTCCGGCTGAAAGGCCGGGGCGCCGTTGGCGACGGCACGGACCGCGCTGCCGTCGGTGGGTGCCGGGCCGCTGCCGACGGCGGCGCGTATCGTGCCGCCGTCGAATGGCGGCGGTGCGCCGGCTGGACGCGGTGCGGACGGGGCCGCGCCGCCCTCGGTCAAGCGGCGCACCAAGTCGCCGGGCGTCGGCAGGTCGGCGGCGTAGCATAGGCGGATCAGCACCATCTCCGCCGCGGCCCGGCGGTCCGGCGCCTGCTCCACCTCCTGCGTGCCCTTCAGCAGCATCTGCCAGGCACGGCCCAGCAGGGGCATGGACAGGCGGTCGGCCAAGGCCGCGCCGCGGGTGCGCTCGGCCTCGGGCAGCTCCCCGCCGTCGCGCAGCGCCGGCACGGTGCGGAGCCGGGTCAGGGTATGGGTCAGGTCCAGCAGGTCGCCCAGCATCAGGCCGAGGTCGGCGCCCCGCTCGTGCGCCCGGTCGGTGATCGCCAGCGCCGCGGCGGGCTGTCCCGCCATCACCGCCTCCAGCAGGTCGAACACGGCGGAACGGTCGGCCAGGCCCAGCATGTCCGACACAGCGTCCGCACCGATCGGCCCGGCGGCGCCCGCCCCCTGGGCGATGGCCTGGTCCAGCAGCGACAGTCCGTCGCGCACCGACCCGTCCGCCGCGCGGGCAATCAGGTCCAGGGCGCCGAGGTCCGCCGCCACGCCCTCCTGCACGGCGATGCGGCCGAACATCGCGGTCATTTCCGCCACCGACACCCGGCGCAGGTCGAAACGCTGGCAGCGGGACAGCACGGTGACGGGCACCTTGCGGATTTCCGTCGTCGCGAAGATGAACTTAACGTGCGGCGGCGGTTCCTCCAGCGTCTTCAGCAGCGCGTTGAAGGCGTTGCGGGACAGCATGTGGACTTCGTCAATGATGAAGACCTTGGTGCGGGCCTGCAACGGGCGGTAGCGGGCGGCGTCTATCACCTCGCGCATGTCGTCCACGCCGGTGCGGCTGGCGGCATCCATCTCCACCACGTCTGGATGCCGGTCGGCGAGGATGGCGACGCAGTTGGCGCACACGCCGCAAGGATCCGCGGTCGGGCCGCCCTGGCCATCGGGGCCGATGCAGTTCAGCGCGCGGGCGATGATGCGGGCGGTGGTGGTCTTACCCACGCCGCGCACGCCGGTCAGCATCCAGGCATGGGCGATGCGGTTCTGCGCAAAGGCGTTGCGCAGGATGCGCACCATAGCCTCCTGCCCGATCAGGTCGGCGAAGGTGGTGGGGCGGTACTTGCGCGCAAGGACACGGTAGGGCGTGGGGGCTGGAGCCGCTTTGGCTGCCACAGGTGGAGGCGCCGCAGGTTCGTCCCCGAACAAGCCGGGACCGGCAGGCGGGGGCGGCAGGTCATCAGCCAAATCGGTGTCCTGCAAGCCTGACATGCTTCCTGCCGCAGGGGGGTGAGGGTGGGAGGCCGAACGAACGACCCAAGCAAGAACTCGTTGCGGCTGCTTCCTTCCGGACCTGACCGGGTTGGCGAGGAACCCGTCCGCCGCCGACCTCCCACCGTTTCATATCATGGACGCGGGGGGTGGGGGCAAGGGGGGTGGCTGCGTCACGTGGGGCTGGCGGGCGTGCAGTCCGGAAAAATGGGGCATGGGTTGGCACCTCGGCCATCCCCACGCGTTCCTTGGCAGCGTGGCTGTCCCGCAGGACGGCCTGCAGCCACGAGGAGAAGCCGAATGACAACATCCAAGCATCCCAAGCACCCGCCCACCGGCCCTGACGACCTGGGGGCTGACGTGCCGCCGTTGCAGGATGACCTGCAGCGCAACCCCGGCATCGGCGCATCCAAGGGCGCCTTTGCGCGCACGGGGACAGACCCGGAGGACATAGAAGCCAGCAACACCTCGGAGGGCGACGTGGTCAGCGACGGCGCCAAGGGCGGCGGCGTGAACCCGGGCAAGCTCGGCCGCACGAACAAGTAGGCATGTGGTTGCGTTCGCCCCTCCCTGGCGGGAGAGGGCGAACGATTTCCCGTCGCGGCTTCTGGGCCGCCGAGGCTGGTGCCGCTAAACGCGTAATGCGCCGCTGCGTGACGCACCCGTGACGGTATCAGTTGTCCAGACCTATGCTTTTTCGATGAAGCGGCTCCGGCGCAGGAAGCGTGCCGTCAGCAGCGTTGCCACCAGCATCAGCCCACCCGCCAGCCCCCACCAGGCACCAGTCGCCCCCGCTCCGGCGCGCGCCGTCAGCCACCAGGCCGCCGGGAAGCCGACGCCCCAGTAGCCCACTGCCGCCAGCACGAATGGCACCCGCGTGTCGCCCAGGCCGCGCAGCGCGCCAGCCGCAGCGGATTGCATCCCGTCCGTCACTTGGAACACCGCGGCAATGGCGAGCAGGCTGATGGCAGTGGCAGTTGCCTCGGCATTGGCCGGCAGCGCCGGGTCTATGTAGAACCCGGCCAGCGTGCCAGGCGCCGCCACCAGCACGGCCGCAGCCATCGCCTCCGCCACGGCGGCCAGGCCGATGGCCACCAGTCCGGCCCGGCGCGCACCGGCGGCGTCCCCGGCGCCCACGCGGTTGCCGACCCGCACGTTCGCGGCCTGCGCCACCGCCAGCGGCACCATGAACGATACCGACGTGATGCTGAGCGCGATCTGGTGCGCGGCCAGCGGCGCCGCCCCCAGCCGTCCCACCAGCAGCCCGATGCCCAGGAACAATCCGGTTTCCACCGCAAACGTCCCTGTCACCGGCAGGCCCAGCGCGAACATGCGCCGCAGCAGCGGCAGGCCGGGCCGCCGCCAGGCGACGAAGCGGCGCAGCCCCAGGCGCCCGTGCAGCCAGGCCATCAGCACCAGCCCCATCCCGGTTTCCACGAACACCGTCGCCAGCGCCGGGCCGCGCATCCCGAGCGCCGGCAGCCCCCAGGCTCCATGGATCAGCCCCCAGCACAGCGCGGCGTTGATCCCCGTCGCGCCCAGTGCCACCCACAGCATCGCCGCCCCCTGCCCGATCGCCGGCAGGAAGGCGCGCATCATGCCGATGCCGACCATCATGCCCGGTGTCGCCCAGCGCAGCACGCCCATGAACGCGGCGGCGTCCCGCGCCAGCGCAGGAGGCTGCCCGGCCAGCAGCAGCAGCGGCTCCGCGAGGCTGAACACTGTGAAGGCCGGCACGCACAACAGCAGCGCCATCGCCAGCCCGGCCCAGTATGGCGCCGGCACCAGGTCGTCCCGCCCCGCCCCGCGTTCCTGCGCCACCAGGATGCTGACCGCCGTCAGCATCCCCTGCAGCATGATCGTGACGGTGATGAACAGCATGGTCGCCAGCCCGCCGGCCGCCAGCGCGTCGCCGCCCAGCGTGCCGAGCAGCACCGTGTCGGTCACGCCCATCGCCATGCCCGCCAACTGCGCGACCGCCAGCGGCCCGGCCAGGAGCAGGGTTTCGGCGGCGTGGCGCCAGCGCGACTGCACGGCGGGCGCCGGCATCAGGAGGGTGGTGCCGTACAAGGTGAGGTGCTTTCAGGTTGGGAGGCGGCAACGCAGCCGGGCCGCCCCGGGTTCGGCTACCAAAACATGGTGCCGGGACCGCCCTTGAACGGGCCGGTCAGCTCCGGCGTGATCCAGCCGCCGTAGAAGCCGCCGTCCTGCGGCACGACCCGGTCGTCGCCGACGTAGCAGGCGTCCATCCGCCCGGCATACACCGCGACATGCCCGGCGATGGCGGCGAAGTCCGGGGTGGGATGCGGGTAGCCCCAACCGGCATCCCGCGCCACGGCGCCCCCGGCCTGGACGGTGTAGTATTCGGCCTGCCCCTTCCACTCGCACACGCTGCCGCGGCCCGACGAGGGCAGCAGCGTGCCGGGGACGAATGCCTCGGCGGGGATGTAGTAGGACGGGGGATGGTAGGTTTCCAGCACCCGCCAGGCCGCGTCGGTGTCCACGATCTCCTGCCCGCCCAGCACGATCCGCACCCGGCGCGGGCTGCGCTCCAGCCGGGGTGGGCGGGGATAGTCGGCGACACGTTCCATCGGGCAGCTCCTGGGTTGGTCGCGTCATAGCAGATTCTTCCCTGCTCCTTCTCCCTGCGGGAGAGGGTTGGGGTGAGGGGGAGGGCAAGCACCGTTTTTAGCCCAAGCAGGCCCGGCGCAGGCGGCGCGTTCGGTGCGCCGCTCCGCAAGCAAGACCCCCTCACCCCAACCCTCTCCCGGAGGGGGAGGGAGCAGAGAAGGACGGCGCCCCTGGCCGTGTGCCCCCTCCCCCGCTAGCTTGCCGCTCCCTGACAAGGACCCGAGCATGGATTGGCCAACCGACAGCGGCATCTTCGACGTAGGCGACCTGCCGCTGGACTCCGGCACCGCCCTGCCCGGCGCCCGGCTCGGCTGGAAGACCCACGGCACGCTGTCCCCGGCCCGGGACAACGCGGTCCTGTATCCCACCAGCTACGGCGCCCAGCATCCGGAGCTTGAATGGCTGGTCGGCCCAGACGGCATCCTGGACCCCACGCGCTGGTTCATCATCCAGGTGGACCAGTTCGGCAACGGCATCAGCACGTCGCCCAGCACCGCCGCCGACTACCCCGGGCTGGTGACGGTCGCCGACAACGTGCGGGCGCAGGCGCGCCTGCTGGACGCCTGGGGCATCCTCCGCATCGCCTGCGTTTACGGCTGGTCCATGGGCGCGCTGCAGGCTTACCACTGGGCCGCGCTGTTCCCGGACCGGGTGGAGCGCATCGTCGTCAACTGCGGGGTGTCGCGCACCGCGGTCCATAACCAGGTGTTCCTGGCCAGCCTGATGGCGACCCTGGAAGCCGCGCCGGAGTGGCAGGGCGCAGGACGCTTCAGTGCCGAACCGCGCGCCGCCCTGCGCGCGTTCGCCCGAATCTACGCGGGATGGGCGCTGAGCCAGGATTTCTACCGTGCCGGGCTGCACCTCACGGCGCTCGGCGCCCCGGATCTGGAAACCTTCCTCGTGGAGGGCTGGGAGCGCCGCTACGACAACAAGCAGGCCGCCAACCTGTATGCGCAGTTGAAGACCTGGCATGCCGCCGACATCAGCGGCGGCGGCGACCTGCCGGCGGCGCTGCGCGCCATACGCGCACGCGTGCTGCTGCTGCCCGGCGAGACCGACCTTTATTTCCGCGTCGCCGACAACGTGGCGGAGTTGCCGCACCTCGCCCATGCCGAGCTGCGCCCCATCCCCTCGGTTTGGGGCCACCGCGCAGGCAACCCCGTGCAGAGCCAGGCCGACCAGGCGTTCCTGCGCGACGCCGTCCGCCGCTGGCTGGAAACGTGAACATGCCAGATTATGAGTTCATCACGACGGACGTGTTCACCAACCGGCGCTTCGGCGGCAACCCGCTGGCCGTGTTCCCCGATGCGCGCGGCCTGACGACGGGGCAGATGCAGGCCCTGGCGCGG
>DASWOJ010000319.1:0-2895 GCA_036398775.1 Acetobacteraceae bacterium | reverse complement strand
TCGGGGCGGCACAGGTCGAGCCGGGCGCCTTCCGGCAGGATCTTGATCTGCGGCCGGGCCCAGCCCGGATAGGCGCCGTACTGGAAGCGCGTCGGGGTCTGGCCGTGCTGGCCGAGCGCCAGGGCGAAATGGTTGATGACGTTCATGCTGCGGACGCCCGAGCGGTAATTCTCGCCCATCGGGAATTCCGGGTCGAAATTCACGTCGTAGCCTTCGGTGTTATAATAGAACTCGAAGTAGCCGAGCATCGGCGTGTTCGGGAACACGTCGGTCAGCTCCAGCATCTCGCCCCAGCCATGATGGCCGATGATGATGTCCGGCACGAAGCCGAGCTGCTTCACCTGGCGCGCGGCGGCGGCGACCTGCTCGGCGCGATGCACGGCGACTTCGTAGTCGCGCAAATTGCCGTGAATGTCGGTGCGCTTTTCGCGGCGCAGCTCGTAGCACACGCGCCGCACGCCGCTGATGTTGTTCTTGTTCGGCTCGGTGATGAAGACGATGTCGTTGGCCGGGTCGGTCAGCAGGTGCCGGACGATATGCAGGTACTGGCCCGGGAAATTCTGGTGTACGAACAGGTATTTCACGCCAAACGGCCTCGTTTGCCCATCGGACGCAGCCGGCTCCGGATGTTGCGCCGCACCTAGTGTCCTGCCCCTGAAATACGCTGGTGTTTCAGGGACCGGCAGGCCACTGAAAACAAGGGGCTAGTGTCCCTGAAATTCGCTTGCGAATTTCTGAATCGGGACACTAGCTGCGCTTGGCTTTCGCCGTCCGCTTCGGCTTGGCGGCGGCGGCGTCGGTCCGCGCGAAGGTGCCGATCGGCGCCACCTCGATCAGCATCGCCTCGACGGCGGCGAGGCTTTCGGACTCGCAGGGCTCGCCGCCGGCCACCGGGCCGGCACTGGTGCCGTCGATGAAGCTCGCGGAATAGCGCAGCTCGAACGCCTCGGCGGCGGCGCCGCGCAGGCGGACGCGCAGGCCGAGGATGGGCAGCGCCATGCCGCGGCTGCCGCAATACTGGCCGCCTTCCACCCAGGGGCTCAGCCAGCCGCGGCCCAGCACCACCTGGTATTCGATATCCGCCAGGGCCACGCCGCTGGTGGGGGCGATGCCGAAGCCTTCGATCCATTTGCCGCTGCCGCGCTCGCCGACCCATTCGCCGAAGCGCTCGCCGACATCGCCGCGGGTCTGGATATGGGCGACCATGTCCACCGCCCGCGGGGCGGTGGGCGCGGGTGCCGGGGCGGCGGCCGGGGGCGGCAGCTGAGCCGTCGCCGCCTCGCCGATCAGCGGCAGCACCTGCAGGGCGGGGGCGCCCTCGGCCGTGCTGCCCGGCGCCTGGTAGACGGTGACGAGCACGAAGGCAGGGCCGCCGGTCACGCGCACCAGCGCCGCGTCGCCGAAGCCGGTCATCCAGCCGTCATCCGACAGCGTCCTGACCCGCACCGCGTCGGGCCGGCCGGCGGGGCCGGGGGCCGGGGTGATGCGCAGGCCAGGCAGGCCGGTATTGGCGTCGGCGGCGGAGGAGGGGGTGACCACGATGCAATACAGCCCGGCATCGAGCTGCATCATGCTGGCGGAGACGCGCAGCTCGGTGAGGCGGTGGGGCGCCTCCCTGGATTCAGCGACAAGTGCGGCGCTCTGAACGTCAGACATGCGGGTTCTCGCTGTTATCAGTCATGTATGGCTTGCAGATGTCCATAGGCGGTCTTGTTGACTGCCCGCAAGGGAGGGACTTCGCGGAGGATTCAACAGAGCGTGGTTGACGGCGGCGGGCGGCAGGCCGAGAGGCAAGGCCCAGCCCAGGCCGGTGGCGCGGATGCGGGCGGCCATGGCGCCGATGTCGAACACCGCGGCGCGCAGGCCGGCCTGCCAGGCCAGGCCCAGGGTGAAGCCCCAGGTCTCCGGCCAGATGCTGGGCAGGAAGGCGAGATGGGCGGCCTGCGCCCGGATCAGCGCCGGGCCGTCCGCCTCGTCGTAGCGGCCGGTGACGAAAACACGGCCGGTGTCCATCAGGCGCCCGTCATCCGTGCTGTGGCCGACCAGGACGAATTCGAGCGGCAGGCCGCGCCGGGCGGCGTCCCGGGCGCAGGCCAGCAGCACGTCGTATCCCTTCTCCAGCCCGATGGCGCCGATGACGCAGACGCGGCGGGGCAGGCGGGCGGGCGGCGGCGGCAGGCGGCCGACTTCGTCGTCCTCCAGTGGGACGATATCGGGTTGAACCAGCGGGAAATGCCGGCGCATCCGGGCGGCCATGTCGGCGGAAGGCACCACGATCCGGCGCGCGCGGGCGAATTCCGAAGCCGAGCGGGCGCGCAGGGCGGCCACGCCCAGCCCGTCCTCCAGCCGGCTGCCGGCATCGGCGACGCAGGCCTCGCAAGCGGCGATGTCGGTGGGCTCGCCGCAATAGCGGTGTTCCGGGCCGAGCAGGCTGATTCGCGGGCAGAAGCTGGCATAGTCGTGCAGGTGCAGCTCGGGCGCGAGGCCGAGGCGGTCCGCCAGATCCATCACCGAAGGGTGATGGCCGAGACGGTGATGCACCTCGAACCGCTTCGGCTGGTCCGCGCGCAGCAGGCGGAGCAGCGCCGGCAGCTCGTCGGGCAGGCGGTAGACCAGGTTGGGCGTGTCCATGGTGCCGTCCTCCACCCGGCACAGACCGGGCAGGAAGCCGCCTTCCCGGCTGTTCGGGTCGGGGATGGGGCGCAGCAGGATGGCACGGGCGCCGGCGGCGCGGAGGGACTGGGCCCGGCGGCGTACCATCCGCTCCACCCCGCCGCTGTTGTCATGGGTGACCAGGATCGCCGCGTGCCGTCGCGCCGGGGGAAGGCGGCCGGCGGTCCAGCCTGCCTCGTCCAGCCGCCTTCGGGCGTGGGCGAGCGGATCGTCGGCCGGCAC
>DASWOJ010000318.1:0-4832 GCA_036398775.1 Acetobacteraceae bacterium | reverse complement strand
GGTGCGCGCTTCCGGCCGGGCATACCAGGTGGTTTCGGCATCCTGGACCATGGGCCAATCCGCGGGCTGCCAAGGCGCCGGGTCAACGATGACGCCGGTGCGCCGCTTGGGCTGCAGGCCGAGCGGGGCGACGCCGGCCTGCCGTGCGACCTCGTCGCCCCATGCACCGGCGGCGTTGACCACGACCGGGGCGGTGAAGCTGTCGCCGCCCGATGTCTGGACGTGCCAGCGTCCGTCCTGCCGCCCGATCCGCCCGGCCCGGCTTCGGAGCGCCAGCACGCCGCCGCCTTTGCGCACCTGGGCCAGGAATCCCTGGTGCAGCACGGCCACGTCCATGTCGAAGGCATCCTCTTCGACCGCGGCCCGCACGGCGTATTCGGGGCGCAGGGCTGGCATCAGGGCGGCGGCCTCGCTGACCGGGATTTCGCGCACGCCGTCGCCCCCGGCCAGCAGCAGGTCCAGGCTGCGCCGCTGCTCCGGCGGCGCCAGGAACAGGACGGGGCGGCGGTTCAGGATCGGGGTGGCGGCAAAGCCCGGCGGCGGCGCCTCGAAGAACGCCCGCGACAGGCCGGTCAGCGCCCGCACGTCGGGCGGGCCGTAGTTCAAGACCCAGATCGCGGCGGAGCGCCCGGTCGTGTGATAGCCCGCCGCATCCTCGGCCTCGACCAGCGCAACCCGGCGGTCCCCGGCCAGGTGTGCCGCCACTGTTGCGCCAACGATCCCGGCGCCGATCACGACTGCGTCGAAGGGGTGGGTTTCCATTGCGGAAGCATCGGCGTGCCAGTGGTGCGGTGCAAGGCACGACTGGATGATTTGCGTCAGCGGGTGTTAGGGACGGTCCTGGGCGGCGTGCCAGATGCGGACAGTGGTCACGAGGTCGTCTTCAACCCGATAAACAATGACATAGGTGCGAACAGCTACAAGCTCCCGCGTTCCTGCCACCGAGCCTGGACGACCACGCCTGGGAAACACCGCAAAGCGTTCTCCAGCCAAAAGCAGGTTCCTAACAACTCTGTGCGCCGCTGTCGGATGCTCTTCTGCGAGGTTACGAGATATGCGTTGCACATCGTCTGACGCTGCCTTCCGCCATTCAACCTCCGAGATCAGCGAGGCTCAGGCCGCTCGGCATCAAACTCCCCGGCAGCGATGCGGAAAGCCAGGCCCGCATCTCCTCGTGCGGCACGGTCCGAGGGTCGGCGTCACTCTCGGCAACTGCGCCGGCGAGGGCCTCAGCTTCAGCAACCTCGTCGTCTATGTCCGGAAGCGGGTGTGTCTGGCCTATGGAGGTAGAATAGCTAGACTTGGTGCCCAGCGCACCTACCTCGCGTAAACCAGCGTCGGCAGCCAAAGCGCGATCCCCGGCACGGCCGACAGGATCACCACCGCCACCGCCATCAGCACCACAAAAGGCAGCGTCCCCCAGATGATCGGCCCCAACCCGATGTCGGGCGCGATCCGGTTGATGACGAAGATGTTCAGCCCCACCGGCGGGTGGATCAGCCCCATCTCCATCACCACGGCCATCACCACGCCGAACCAGATCAGGTCGAACCCGGCCTCCCGCAGCGGCGGCAGGATGATCGGCGCCGTCATCAGGATGATGCTGACCGGCGGCAGGAAGAACCCCAGCACCACCACCAGCACCAGGATCGCGAACAGCAGCATCCACTTGGACAAATGCAGCCCGACGATCCAGCCAGCGGCGCCCTGGCTGATGTGCAGGTAGCTCATCACGTAGCTGTAGAGCAGGCTCATGCCGATGATGAGCAGCAGCATCCCGCTCTCGCCCAGGGTGCCGGCGAAGATCGGCTTGAGGTCGCCGACGTGATACGCCTGATACACCACCGCAATCAGCGCCAGCGCCAGCACGGCGCCCAGCCCGGCGGTTTCGCTCGGCGTGGCGATGCCGCCATACAGCGCCACCATCACGCCCGTCAGCAGCACCAGGAAGGGCAGCACGCGCGGCAGCGACGCCAGCTTGTCCTTCATGCTGTACGTATCCTGGCGCAGGATTTCGCTCCGCGCGGCGCCGCCGGCGGCGGACATCGTGGCGCGGCCGAACTCCTGCTTCCACCGCACCACGGCATAGGCCGAGAACATTGCCAGCAGCAGCACCCCCGGCCCGATCCCGGCGAGGAACAGCCGGCCCAGCGACTGCTCCGCCGCCACCGCATACAGGATCAGCACGATGGACGGCGGCAGCAGGATGCCCAAGGTGCCCCCCGCCGCCACCAGCCCGGCCGCGAAGCCCGGGGAGTAGCCGCGGCGGCGCATCTCGGGGATGCCGCTGCTGCCGATGGCGCTGCACGTCGCCGGGCTGCTGCCGGCCATCGCCGCGAACAGCCCGCAGGCCAGGACCACCGCGACGCCCAGCCCGCCCGGCACCCGGTGCATCCAGGTGTGCAGGGCGTCATACAGGTCCTTGCCCGCCCGCGACTTGCCGATGGCCGCACCCTTCAGGATGAACAGCGGGATGGTCAGCAGGGTGATGCTGGCCAACTCCTCATAGACGTTCTGCGCCACCGTATCGAGCGACGCGCCCGGCATGAACAGCATCATGAACACCACGGCGACGCCGCCGAGCGCGAAGGCGATGGGCATGCCCGAGAACAGGGCAGCCAGCGTTGCGCCGCCATACAGCAGGCCGATCTGCAACGTGTCCATCAGGATACCTTAATGCGGGGACGGCGCGAGGTGCGCCGGCTGGCTGTCCCGGTGGCCGCTGGCAAGAACCTGCAGCAGCAACTGCACCGCCAGCAGCACCATCCCCACGGACATGCAGCCATAGGGTATCCACAGCGGCGGCCCCCAGGCGGACGGCGTGGTCTGCCCGTCCTCCAGCGCCTCCATCAGCAAGCTGACGCTCTTCCAAGCGAAGAACGCCACGAACAGGAAGCTCAGCGCATCCGCGAGGATGCCGCGCACCCGGTCCGCCGCCGGGGGCAGCACATGGGACAGGGCATCAATCGCCACATGCCCGCGCCGAGCCTGTATCCAGGCGGCCGAGGCGAAGGTGGCGCCGATCAGCAGGAAGGTGCTCAGCTCGTCCTGCCAGTCGCTGGGGATGCTGAAGAAGTATCGCCCCGCGACCTCCCACGTCAGCACCAGCCCGGCTGCGGCAATGGCGATGGCCGACAGCACGGCCATCACGGCGTTGATCCCGTCCAACCCGGCCTGCACCATGCCCAGCACGCCCCGGCGCGGAACATCCGTCTCCGGGATCGCACCCGAGGCCGCGTCTATGCCGTGCGTGCTCATGCCGCTAGGCGACTGCCTGGGCCAGCTTCAGCAGCCCGGCGCATGCCGCGTTGCGGTCGGCGAAGTCCTTCCAGGCCGTGCCCTGGGCCAGGTCCCTCCACTTGCCGATCGCCGTTGCGTCCATGTCCTGGGCCGTCACCCCGGCCTTGGCGAAGACGCGCGCCAACTCCTCGTCGTCGGCGCGGGCGGCTTGCAGGGCAAAGGCCTCCATCTCGGTGCCCACGTCGGTGATCGCCTTCTGCTGCTCCGCCGGCAGAGAATCAAACACCTGCTTGGACATCAGCAGCGGCTCGAACATGAACCAGAAGCTGCCGGTGCGGCCGGTGGTGACGGCCTTGGCGATCTCCTCCAGCCGGAAGCTGATGATGCTGGTGCTGCTGGTCACCGCCGCGTCCAGCGACCCCGTCTGCATCGCGGCATAGATCTCGTTGCTCGGGACCGAGCTGATGATGCCGCCGGCAGCCTTCAGCATCAGGTCCATCTCGCGGGAACCGCCGCGTATCTTCTGGCCCTTCACGTCGTCCGGCTGCACGACCGGCGTGGCACGGGAGCCGGTGCCGCCGGCCTGCCAGACCCAGGTCACGATCTTCACGCCGCGCTTGTCCAGCAGGTTCACGAGCTCCTGGCCGATGGGCTGGGTCTTCCAGGCCATGCCCTGCTCATAGGTCGTGACCAGGCAGGGCATCAGGCCGATGTTGACCTCCGGCACCTCCCCGCCCGCATAGGCCAGGGGATAGACCGTCATGTCCAGCGCACCCCGCCGCAGCGCCGAGAACTGCGCAACCGTCTTCATCAGCGAGGAACCGGGGTAGATCTCGAACGCCAGCTCGCCATTGGTGCGCTTCTGCACCTCGGCGGCGAAGCGGCGGGCAAGGCGGTCGCGGAAGTCGCCTTGCTCCAAGGTCCCGCCAGGGAACTGATGGCTGATCTTGAGGGTGCGCGGCGCCGCATGGGCGTTCTTGGCGCGGAGCAGTGCCGGGGCGGCGAGCAGGGAGCCAAGTGCGGTTCGGCGGGTGATGGGCATGGGCGTTCCTCCTACGGTCCGCGCTGTGACGGTTACCGGACGGATACGCCGGGCAGTGGGTGGGTGCAAGCCATTGGCGGCCGACGGAAACTTGAACCAGGGGCCACTCCGCGATTCGGCTATACACATCGCTGCGAGTTGACGGATCCGGTCAGGCCGCCTGTGCGGGCAAACGGTCCCCTAGGTCAACGCGGCATCAGGACCCGCTCTCCGGCGTTGCGTTGACAGCGGCATGGCTCGACCGTATCAGGCCTACCCAAACTTCAGGACCAGCGAGGGTTGAACCTTCAAACGTCTGCCCTCGCGTCGCGTGTGTGACTGACGCTACCAGTACTGCTGTCGCGGCCAGCCTCGCAAGGTGTTCGGCAGCCTCGGCAAGCCCATTTGCGCCAAGCCAGTTTCGACTTGCCGCGTGACACTGCTGGAGCATTAGGCACCGTTGGCCAACCCTGCACCATGAGCGCCCGCGAGTATCCCGCCCGGCCCTTGGTCGGCCTAGGCGTCGTCATGCTGCGGCCCGGCCCCGCGGTCCTGCTGGTGCGCCGCGGCA
>DASWOJ010000317.1:0-1813 GCA_036398775.1 Acetobacteraceae bacterium | reverse complement strand
GACGCCAGCATGGTTAGGATCACGACGCCGGCGAAGCAGATAGCGCCCACCCCAGGCGTCACCGACGCCAGCAGCTGCATACGTACCAGGCCCACCAGCACCGACAGCATGAACACGTCAATCATGGACCACCGGCCAATTGCGTCAACTATACGATATAGCCGGGTCCGGTCCCGCAAGCGCCATCCCGCACGCCGTTGCGTGGACAGCAGAAGGGTCGCGAGGCCGACGAGCTTGAGCACGGGAACCATGATGGACGCGGCGAACACCAGCAGGGCCAAGGGCCACATCCGATACTCGATCAGCTCCCTCACCCCGCCGAGGATGGTGCTGGGGTGGCCGCTGCCAAAGCGGATCAAGGTCAGGATCGGAAACAGGTTCGCGGGGACATACAGCACCGCAGCCGACAGAAGGAACGCCCAAGACCGCACCAGGCTGTTGGGCTTGCGGATCTCCAGCTCGGAGTTGCAACGGCGGCAGGGCGCGCCCGGCGGGGCGCGGCTGACCCGGCCGCAGATGTCGCAGCCGATCAGCGGGCCGGAGCCCATCGGCGCCGGGGTGCGCCGGGCGCGGCCGATGGCCTCCCAAAGCGCGTGCTCGTCCAGCCAGGCGTCCGCAGCGACCATGACCAGCATCAACCCTCCCAGCGCATACAACGCAGGGCCGACAAGCACCGTCGCCGTGGAGGCGAGCCGGCTGTAGGCGACCAGCACGCCGATCAGGAACACCTCCACCATCGCCCAGGGCGTCAGGTGGTGGCGCACCCGGGCCATGGTGGCGAGGGTGGACGGCGCCATGCCGGTCCGCAAACCGATGAGCACGCCGGTGGTCAGCAGCAGCTTGAGCAGCGGCGCGATGATGGTGGTGCTGAGCACGACCAGCGCCAACTGCCACATCCCCTGCATCTCGAACGCGACCGGCAGGTCCTCCAACGCGGCGTGCCGGGTTTGGCCCAGCAACTGGAGGCCCATGAACGGATAGGCCATGACGACCGCGAACAGCACCAGTCCGGTGATATTCAGCGCCAGCGTGGTGCCCAGGCTGTCCCGTTGCCGGCGGCGCAGCAAGGCACTGCAACGCCCGCAGATAGCAACCAGCCCGGGGCGCAGCAGGGGAACGGATTGGAAAAGCCCGCATTCCGGGCATTCCCGTGTCGTGGCCTCCGGTGTCGGGGAATCATAGGTGACTGCGTCGGGCATGCTGGTCCGGAACGTGGGAAGGGGCGGCACGGTTTGCTGCGATGTAGCACAGGATAGCTTGAGATGGTTATGGTGGTCCTAAGCGGCGCATCCGCAGCAGACCATCGGGCGCCGGGTCGAGGCCCAGCGGCGCCAGCGCGCCGGACACGCAGGTCGTGCTGTGCAGGATGCCGCTCTACCGGGTGTTCAGCCGCAGCGCCCTCGGCGCGGCCGGGAATGCCGGGCGTTCGGCATATGGTGCCGGTGCAGGGCCTGGTGCAGCATGATGCCGCCGAGGAAGCCGGCCAGGGCCAGGCCGAACAGGACGCTCGGCTGAGATGGAAACCTGGCGGCGGCGCCGGGCCGTCCCATGCGCGGCTCCATGTGCCTTGATATGCCTGCATGATGTTGCAGCACCCCCGACCCCATGCTAGACGCCCGCATCCGGCGAACCAGCCGGCCCACAACTTGGAAATGTCCCCTGTGGCCTCTGGCTCCACGAACCAATCCGGCGGGCAGCTCGCCGAACGCTATGCCAACGCGCTGTATGCGCAGGCCGATGAAACCGGCGCCCTGGACCAGACGGTGTCCGAAATGGACTCCCTGGCGAAGCTGATAGACACCACGCCCGATTT
>DASWOJ010000316.1:0-5494 GCA_036398775.1 Acetobacteraceae bacterium | reverse complement strand
AGGTGCCCCGTTATTCTGGACGCTGGGCGCCAACCAGGTCGGCAAGGCCGCGGTCACGGCCTGGCGGGACCTGCTGCTGCCGGCGCTGGCCGGCCCGGCGCCCCCGGCGCTGTGGCCGTTCGACGGGGCGCTGGCGGACCTGCTGGCGCCAGGCCGGGTCGCGGTCGCCGAGTGCTACCCGGCGGAAGCGATGCGGCAGCTCGGCCTGCGCATGAACGGCAGCAAGCGGCGCCATGCCGACCGGATCGCGCTAGGGCCGGCGCTGCGGGACAGCCTGGCGGCACTGGAGGCCCGGCCGGACCCGGCGCTCGATGCGATGCTCGATGCCGGCCTGGGCGCGGATGCGGCTGGGGAGGACCGGCTGGATTGCCTGCTGGGGCTGCTGGGGCTGCTGCAGGTGCTGATTGGACGCCGGGCCGATGCGGTTCCGGACGACGCCTGGGTGCGGCGGTGGGAGGGGTGGGTGCTGGGGCAGGCAGGGTAGCGTCGGCTGCCAGCAGGCATGCCGGCCTTTGGGCCATGACGTGGGGCAACCTTATGCTGGTCCTTGACGACGGGGCAATCGGCGGGTCTGCCATTCACCGGCCCACTGAGAACCCTGACCCTATCCGACATATCCTGACGCCTGGGGGAGGTTACGTTGTCGTTCCATTCCCTTAGCCTAAGGCAATCTGCAACGCCCAACCGGGCACAGCCTAGACCGGATACGCCGCATGACGATGCATCAGCCCGGGCAGCCTTCTTTCGGCGGACAGGTCATCCCGATGCTGGTGTTCACCGTGCTTGGATTGGTTGGGACCACGGTGGGGATCATAGTCCTGCTGTTCATGTTGCAAGAGCCGAGGGCACCGGCCGCCGCACCGTTGTCGCCGCGCCGGGCCAGCTTTGCCCCAGCGACTCCGCCGGCTCCTTCCCCACCTGTCGTTTTTGCGCCGTCGGCCGGCGTTGGACGCCCGTTGCCGATGCCGGCGCCGAACCACCAAGTTTCAGCGCAGCGTGCGCAGAATGGCCACTTCTACTTCGACGTCGCCGTAAACGGCATTACAATCCACACGGTGTTCGACACCGGCGCTACTCAGGTTGCACTGCGCGCAGAAGATGCCGGGCGAATTGGCATTGCCGTAAACGGCCTTACCTATAGCGTTCCTGTCAACACCGCGAACGGCATATCTTACGTCGCACCCGTTATGCTGGACACAATGCAGGTGGGCGACATCATCGTTCACGACGTGTTTGGCACCGTGTCGAAGCCGGGAACTCAGAGTGTGACCTTGCTCGGGCAGTCGTTCATGTCCAAGCTCGCCGGGTATCGCGTCGAAGACGGCGCGCTGATCATGCAAGGCCACTGATCCGCGGCAGCCCTGGCCGCGTCAGGCAAGCAGTTCGCGCCGGAGTAGCGGAACACGTGGCCTGCCATCGTGGCGGCGCTGGTTCAGGCTGGTTTCAACATCAGAAGCGGGATCAACTCTGGTGCGGCGACGGGCGGTGGAAGGCGCTGGCGCTTTTCTGCCCTACGCCGTCCGTCGCCTGCCCGTCAAAAGCCAGCCCTCAGGCCAGGAAATCCGCCGCCGCCCGCGACAGCGCCTGCACTCCCAGCCCAATGCACGCCTCGTCCGGCTGATAGCCGCTGTTATGCAGCTTGTCGTATCGCCCCGGCTGGCCCGAGCCGACGCCCAGGTGCGCGGACGGCGTCAGTTGCGCCATGAAGGCGAAGTCCTCGCCGCCCATGCTCGGCTCGCTTTCCTCGACCACGTCGCCGAACTGCGCCCGCACGCTTGCGACGGCGCGGTCCAGCATCGCGTCGTCGTTGACCAAGGCGGGAACACCGCGCTCATATTTCACCTCGCAGCGCACGCGCATCCCGACGTCCAGCCCGGCGCATAGGCGGCTGATTGCCGCCTCCGCCACGTCCTGCGCCTGCGCGTGCAGGGTGCGGACGGTGCCGCGGATGAGGCAGGAGTCGGGGATGATGTTGTGCACGGTGCCAGCATGGATGGCGCCGACGGTGACGACGCAGGGATGCCTGGGCTTCTGCTCACGCGACACCACGGTCTGCAACTGCGTGACCAGGTGCGCGGCGGCGACGATGGGGTCCACCGCGTCATAGGGGTGCGCGGCATGGCCGGACCGCCCCGACACCGTGATGTCGAACCGGTCGGACGCCGCCAGGCAGGCCCCGCGGGCATAGGAGAAGCTGCCGACGGGATGGTCCGGGTAGTTGTGGAAGCCGATCGCCGCATCCACCCCCGCCATCACGCCGTCGGCGATCATGGCGGGCGCGCCGCCCAGCGTTTCCTCCGCCGGCTGGAACAGCAGGCGGACGGTGCCGGACAGCGACGGTGCCATGCCTTGCAGGACGGCGGCGACGCCCAGCAGGGTGCTGGTGTGGATGTCGTGGCCGCAGGCGTGCATCTTGCCGGGCGCCGTGCTGGCGAAAGGCAGCCCGGTTTGCTCATGGATCGGCAGCGCGTCCATGTCGGCGCGTATGGCGAGCGTGGGGCCTGGGCGCCCGCCGGTGATGGTGCCGACGACGCCGGTGCGGCCGACGCCGGTTTGGTGCGGGATGCCCAGCCGGGCGAGTTCGGCGGCGACGATGCCGGCGGTCCGCACCTCCTCGAACCCCAGCTCGGGGTGGGCATGGAGGTCGCGGCGTATGGCGACCAGGTGCGGCTCGATCCCTGCGGTGGCCTCCGCGATGACGGATTGCAGGTCGTTGTGCCGGGTGGCGGACATTGGAAAGCCTCGTAGCAGGTGCAAAGCGGGCATCATGCTGACCCGCTGGGACCGGGACAAGGAGAAACCGGCCAGGCACGCACCGGTGATGCGGCGCGTTCCACAGGAAGCGGAATAGATTGACGCGCGATGGCATGCGGCGTGCATAGTTGCACCGACGCATACTCACAATCCAGGGAGCGGGTCCGCATGATCACACGTCGCACAGCCATCACCGCCACGGCCGCCACGCTGCTGGCCTCGCGCGCCGCCTATGCCGCCGACAAGGTGGTCAAGGTCGGCGTGAACCTGTCGTTCACCGGCGCCGATGCCACCAATGCCGAGCGGATCGGCAACGGCGCCATCATGGCGTTCGAGGAGGCGAATGCCGCGAAGACGGTCAAGGGCTACACGTTCCAGGTCGTGAAGCTGGATGACGCGACGGCGACCGCCGGGCAGTACGACCCGGCGCAGGCCGCGACCAACGCCCGCACGATGGTGTCCGACCGGGCGTTCGTCGCGGCGCTCGGCCCGCAGATGTCCGGCGCGGGCAAGGCGATGGCGCCGATCCTGAGCCAGGGCAACCTGGCGATCATCACCCCGGCCTCCACCAACCCCGACCTGACGGACCCCAAGTTCGCGGCGCAGTATCGTCCGGCGGGCAAGGCGATCTACTTCCGCACGGTGACGACGGACGCCTTCCAGGGGCCGAACATGGCCAACTACATGGCCGACACGCTCAAGGTGAAAAGCATCTACATCCTGGACGACTCCGGCGCCTATGGCGTGGGCCTGGCCGACGCCTTCCAGGGCCAGGCGGAGAAGAAGGGGATCAAGGTGCTGGGCCGCGACCGGCTGGACCCGAAGGCGGCGGACTATTCGTCCGTGCTGACCAAGATCAAGGGGCTGGACCCGCAGGCGCTGTATTACGGCGGCGTCGGCCAGGCCGGGGTGAAGCTGGCGAAGCAAGCCTATGATATCATTCCCAACGTCATCAAGGCCGGCGGCGACGGGATGCAGAGCGCGGACCTGCTGAAGGGCGCGGGCTTCCCCGCTGTCGAGGGCTGGTATGCCACCGTCGCCTCCCCGCACGTCACCGAGGACCCGAAGACGAAGGCGTTCAGCGACAAGTACTTCGCCCGCTTCAAGCAGCGCCCGGACGATTACACCGTCACCTGCTACGTCGGCGCGGAGGTCATCATCGAGGCGGTGAAGCGGATCGCGGCAAGCGGCAAGGACGTGACGCGGGCGGCGGTGCGGGACGCGATCCAGGGTGTGAAGCTGACCGACACCCTGCTCGGCCCCATAGAGTTCGACGAGTACGGCGACCTCAAGAACAAGATCGTCAGCGTGTTCAAGATCACCAAGGACGCCGAGAAGCCGCTGGAGGACCCGGACGCGCAGTATAAGTATGTCGGCGTGGCGCCGATGGCCTGACCCCTGCGGCATCGTCCCGTGACCCATTATCGCGAACTGATCCGGCGGTGCGGCGCTCCACGGCTGCAGGCGTGGTCCTCCTCGGCCTTGGACCACCACGGCGCAGCCCGCCTCGGGATGATGGGCGGCCTTCTTCTCCCTCTCCCTCCGGGAGAGGGAGGGAGAAGCAAGCAGTTTCCTACTCCGGCACCCTGGCGTGATCCGATGACGGCAACAGACCTTGTCGTTCAGCAAGTCATCAACGGGCTGAGCCTGGGGGCGATGTACTCGCTCCTGGCGCTCGGCTTCACCCTGGTTTACGGCATCGCCGAGCTGATCAACTTCTCCCACTTCAACGTGTTCATGGTCGGCTCCATGGTCGCCATGCTGACGTTGCAGTCATTCGGGCTGGTGGGTCAGGAGACGATACTGAGCGGCCTGCCGCTGGTCGGCGTGCTGGCGGCGGGGTTCGCGGTCTCCATGCTGGTGTGTGGCGCCATCGGCGTGGGAATCGAGCGGTTCCTGCTCCGCCCGCTGCGCGGTGTCGTCGGGCCGGCGGCGATGATCACCACCATCGGCGTGTCCTACGTGCTGTTCAACGTCGTGCTGCTGACGCTGGGGTCGGACAGCAAGAACTTCCCCAATCCGCTGCCGCCCATCGTGTTCCACATCGGCGGCGCGGTGCTGCGGCTGCGGGAGATACTGACCTGGGCGATGGCGCTGCTGCTGATGGGGGCGCTGACCTACTTCGTCCGCTACACCCGGCTGGGCAAGGCGATGCGCGCCACCGCGCAGGACCCGGAGGCCGCGCGGATGATGGGGGTGGAGGTGGACCGGGTGGTGATGACTGCCTTCTTCCTCGGCTCGGCGCTGGCCGGGGCGTGCGGGATGATCTTCGGGCTGTACTACAACCTGGCCAAGGTGGACATCGGCTTTGCCGCGGGGCTGCGGGCGTTCACCGCGGCGGTCCTGGGCGGCATCGGCAACGTGCCCGGCGCCATGGTGGGCGGGGTGCTGATCGGCTTGATCGAGGCATTGAGCGGCCAGGTGCTGGGCGCGGCCTGGACCGATGTGGTGATCTTCGGGTTGCTGGTGGTGGTGCTGGTGGTGCGGCCTGCGGGGCTGCTGGGGCGCCTGGCGCCAAACAAGTCGTAGGAGGCAGGCATGGCCGTTGCACTTCCCGCTCTCCTCCGCGACATGCCGCCGGCCCGGCGCCGCGCCCTGGGATTGTTCCTGCTCGCGGTCCTGCTGCTGCTGTTCCCCATCGTCATGGACGACGACGCGATGGTGGACAGCGCGGCCAATGCCCTGTCCTACGCGACGCTGGCGCTGGGGCTGAACATCGTGGTGGGATTCGCCGGGCTGC
>DASWOJ010000315.1:0-2864 GCA_036398775.1 Acetobacteraceae bacterium | reverse complement strand
GAGGCGAGGTCGGCGGTCACGCCGTCGCGGATCATGTAGCCGTAGGCGACGCTCTCCTTGCCGTCCTCCCAGCGCGTCACCGCGAGGAAGGCGTCGTCCGGAGAGGCGATTCCGGTGACGTAGGCGCTTTTCTTCGGCCGGTGCTCGGGCCGCGGTCCCCAGGAACGGTCGCGCGCCGCCAGGCAGTCTATGGCGATACGCTAGCCAAGCAGCGTCAGCTCCCCCGTAACACGGCCGAACTGGTCGAAGTGGCTGGCCGACCCGAACGGCGAGCCAGCCCGGCGCAACGGACGCGGCGGCATCACCCCGTCAAAGCGCAGGTCCATCCGGCAGCGGTCCCCATCCGCGAAGCCCAGCGCATAACTCATGCCCGGCTCCAGCACCCGGATCGAGACGCCGGTGGGCAGGGCGATGTCCTTCAAGTCCTGGTCCCGCGGCAGGCGGAGGGCGGTGTAGTTCGCCGAATACGGCACCTCCCAGGGCAGGTGCGCCGTGTCGTCCCACACCCAGGCCCCGCCCGCGACGGTGCCGATGTTGGGCCGTGCCATGGTGTAAAGCCAGCCGCCCAATTTGCGCTCCGGGTGGCAGAACGAGAACCAGCTGGTTTCCGTCATCCACCAGCGGTCGCCCATCTGCGCGAAGTGGAACCCGTCATCGGCGGGGGTGAACACAGGCTGGGTCGCGGGGGTGGCATCCGGTGTCATGGCAGCCTCCTGCTCCCTCTCCCTTCGGGAGAGGGTTGGGGTGAGGGGGTCTTCGTGCGCACATCTCGGCCCAGATTAGCCCCGCCTTGTCGGCAAGTCCGTTCCCCGCGCCGCAGCCAAGGCCCCCTCGCCCCAACCCTCTCCCGGAGGGAGAGGGAGCAGGAGGTTGCTTGTGTGCACATGCTGCGGCGCGCTCCATCACAGCACTGGGTAGTGGCGGCTGGCGATGCCGCCCGAGGCCGCGGCGGCCAACTGCGCCTGACGCGCCGCCTGCCCCGCGAAGTAGGCCAGCGCCTGCGCGAAGCCGATCCGCCCCTCCGCCAGCGCCGAGCCGAGCGCGTCCGGACCGGCATCCGGCCCCAGCAACGCCGTCAGCGCGGCCCTGTCAGCCTCCGCCAGCGCAACGCCGTAGCGGTCGGCAGCCTGCAGATACTTCAGCACCTTCGCGGCCTCCTTCGCCTTGGCGACGACCTGGCGGTCCGTGCTGCGCGCCACCACCACGTCGCGCAGGTCGGCCAGGACGTGGTCGAACAAACCACCCCGCTCCGTGGGCGGCAGGTCCAAGGGGGCGGGCGGGTCCACCGGCACGCCTGCGGCGTCCGACAGCGCCTCGACCAGCAGCCGGCGGTTTAGGGCACGCGACACGATGGCGTGCGCCGGCTCCCCGGTCACGTTGCGGTGGCGGATGACGACGACGCGGGTGGATACGAAGGCCCGGTGATACAGGATGCGGGCACGGTCCACCGGCGCACCGCCGCGGCGCTCGTACTCGCGCAAGCATCCAGAGAAATCCGGCACCGGCTCCATCACGCAGCGCATGGAGAACCAGGCCAAGTCCTCCATCGGATCACCCAGGTGCGCCAGCTCCCAGTCGATCAGCGCCGTCATGCGCCCATGCTCGAACAGGAAGTTGCCCGGCCCGGCGTCGCCATGCGCCAGCACCACCGCGCCGTCCGGGTCGGGCATGTTCTCAATCAGCCAGCGGAACGCCAGGTCCAGCAACGGGTCCGCACGCCCGGTTTCCGCATACATCGCCTGCCAGATGCCCAGCTCGGCCCGCACGTGGTCGGCGATCCGCACGCCCTGCCCGCCGCCGTCGAGGATGACGCCGGCGGTCGGGACCCGGTGCAGGCGGGCCAGGGTGTCCATCAGCTCGCAGGCGATGGCCTGCTTCTCCGCGGCGTCGTGCAGGCGGCGGAACTCGGCAATCCCCGGGGCGCGGCTGGTCAGCACCGCTTGCAGGCGGGGATGCTCGGCCATCAGCCGGGGCGCCAGCAGCCCGGCGCCGGCGATGGCGCGATACACCTGCGCCTCGCGGTGGACGGTGTAGGGTTCGGCGCTCGGCGGGCGAGGCGGGGCGTAGCGGAGGAACACCTCGGCGGTGCCGTCCGGCGCGGCGACGTCAATCGCCCAGGACCGGCAGCGGTTGCCGCCGGACGCCTGGCTGACGCGCTGCACGGGGCCGCCGCATACCTCGGCGACCCAGGCGAACAGCGCGTCCTCGTCGCCAGCGGATGCGGCGTCCGGTCGTGGCGACGTGGCGAGCATGTCCACAGTCCCCCTCTCCTCCCCATGCCGGTTTGCTCCGGTTTTTCCAAGAGCTAAACAGCTAGCATACGATGTGCAAGCGAATTATCATCGCGGAAAACGGGAGGAAAGCGCGTGGCGGGACTTTACTTCGAGGAGCTGCAGGTCGGCCAGATGTTCCAGCATCCGATCCGCCGGACCATCACCGAGGCGGACAACGTCTGGTTAAGCTGCATGACGCACAACCCGGCGCTGCTGCACCTGGACGAGGAATACTGCCGCACCGAAACCGAATACGGCCAGCGCCTGGTCAACAGCGCCTTCACGCTGGGGCTGATGGTCGGCATCTCGGTTGGCGACACCACGCTCGGCACCGCCGTCGCCAACCTGGGCTGGGACGAGGTGCGCTTCCCCAAGCCGGTGTTCCACGGCGACACGCTGCGGATCGAGACGGAGGTGGTCGAGCTGCGCGAGTCGAAATCCCGCCCCAATGCGGGGATCGTGACGTTCATGCACCGCGCCTACAACCAGCGAAACGAGCTGGTGGCGCATTGCCGCCGATCGGGGTTGCAACTGAAGCGAAAGGCGGCCTGATGCCGATAAGGTCTTTCCTATTCGTGCCCGGCGACAGCG
>DASWOJ010000314.1:0-2768 GCA_036398775.1 Acetobacteraceae bacterium | reverse complement strand
GGAAACCGGCGGCTCCATCCAGAACCCGGCCTCGGCGCAGGCGCTGGTGGGGATCAAGCCGACCTTTGCCCTGGTGCCGAATGCCGGGGTGATGCCGCTGTCGGGCAACCGGGACGTGGTGGGGCCGATTGCCCGCTGCGTCCGCGATGCGGCGCTGACGCTGGACGTGCTGGCGGGCTATACGGCGGAGGACCCGAAGACCATTGCCAGCGTCGGCCACCGTCCCCGGGGCGGCTATGCGTCCCGCCTGCACCCGGACGCGCTGCGGGGCAAGCGGCTGGGGCTGTATGGGCCGGGATGGCGCGACATGCCGCTGTCGGCGGAGGCGGCGGATCTGTATGCCCGGGCGCAGCGGGAGCTGCGGGACCTTGGCGCCGAGTTGGTGGATGACCCGTTTGCCGGCTCCGGCTTCGCGGAGCTGCGCCAGGTGACGCCGCCGTTGCTGGAATTCGACGCGCGGGGGCTGGAGTCCGTGCCGTATGACTTGCAGAAGTACCTGGAGCGGCTGGGGCCGGATGCGGCGCTGCGCAGCTTCGCCGAGTTTGCGGCGGCCACGGCCAAGGAGGACGCGTTCGGACCGGCCGGCGTGCTTGGCTTCATGCCCAGCCTGCCGCAGTTCGGCTTATGCCTCGCCGATCCGGCGCGGCCGCCGGACCTGTCGGACTTCATCGCTGCGAAGGAGGCGTATCTGCAAACCTTCGACGCCGTGTTCACGCAGGAACGGCTGGACGGGCTGGTGTTCCCGCAGATGCGCGGCCAGCTTCCGCCGCTGCACGGACCCGACACGATCCATGAGACCACGGTTGGCGAGATCAACATCGCTGGGCTGCCGGGCGTCACGGTCCCTGCGGGCTACTACGCGTCAGGGGCGCCATTCTGCTTGATCTTCGTGGGGCGGCAGTGGAGCGAGGCGGACCTGCTCGCCTACGCATACGGATATGAGCAGGCCACCCGGCATCGCCGGCCACCTGACCTCGTGATGTCCTGAGTCCTGCATGCCAAGCCCGGCTACAGTATGGGATCTTGTTGCATAGACCCGCCCAGTGGCGTCTGGAACCGGGACAGCGTAGGAAGCTCCGCCCTGGCTTGACCCGGGATGCCTGTCTTGCCGTGGTGATCGGCGATGGGCACAGCCGGCCAAGGGTCTGCGTGCGCGTCATGCGGACTGCCGGCAGAGGATACGCCCACGTACGGGCCGGCGCCGGACGACTGAGGTGGACGTCGCCGGCCACGCCGTCAAATGCATGCTGGGCCTGGGACGTCCGATCTCCGCCCGCATCGCTTGAACCATGGCCGGGGCTGGGGCAACTGCGCCCATACGTCTGCTCCATGCAACACGGCCTCGGAGCTGCCGGATTGCAGCGGCGCACGAAACGACTGCTTCGGCGCTGATTCAGGGATGGCTTGCGGCGCAGGCAACCCTGCTTGCGACCAATCACTCGCCGTTGCCGCCGGCCACATCGAGCGTCGTCCCGGCCCTCCAGATCGCATTGTCCAGAACGAGGTATGAGACCTGATGGAGCTACGGCTTCATAAGCGACGCCTCACCATTGCCGAAGGACCAGTCGTCAGCATTGACCGGCATCAGGCTGATGCAGACACTTTCCCGCCGTAGCCCGAGTTTTGTGTGCAAGTCGTCTGCGACACGCTTGTAGAAGCCGCGTTTCTGGTCGAGCGTTCGGCCCGAAACCAGCGTGAGCTGGACGAAGATGCAGCATTGCGTTCGGTGGATGCCCAGGAACTCAGGGTCAAAGATGAAGTCTTCGGGGGCATGTTCCGCAATCACCTGAAAACGGTCGTCCTTCGGCGCACCCAGGATTTCGTGCATGGCCTGATAGACCACATGTCCTACGGTTTGCCGGAACTCTGAGGAATTGCCTTGGATCATGTCTATACGGGCGAATGGCATGACAACCATCCTTTGCTGCTTGGACATTTCAGGCGGGACAGCGCGCCGTCACTTGCAGCCGGGCATGTGACGCTGGGACTGGCCAGCGCCAGCCCTCACGGGCGCGCTGAGCTCGTGCGTTCAACACCCGGGTCGGCGGGCCACCGTGCCTCGGCATCGGCCATCTTCCGCGCCAGGTCTTGGTGGCTGAGGATACCTCTTTGGAACAGGATGTTGGCAAAGGCTGCGATCCAGCATTCATGATGGGTGAGCTTACCGGCGATGTCGGTCCCGAGTGCCTCCACCCCTGCCGCCTCTCTTCGGTGTTGATGATCTTGCGGAGGTCGGGCACGGCGGCGAGCGAGTGGCACCGCTTTTCCCGAAATTCAGGCCGTTGCCCGACGTTCTGAACGGGATCGGCTGAAAGGCTGACGATGCCGTTCGGCAAAAGCTTCAGGACGTGTTCAGTTTGGGTCATTAGGCGCCTCTTCCAGGCTCAATGCCGACCGGGAGCGGCTTGCGTCGCCGCTGCTTATTCGGCCTCGATTCGGATAGCTGCAGGGGGTCGCGGCCGGTCGGAACAGCTTTATAGGGAGTATGAGGCGGTCACGTCCGCATCTGGCCATAGGTGCGTTCGACCTGTGCCTGAAGCGACAGGACCGACAGATCGGCCATGTGCGGAATGACGTGACCAGCCGCGGCAGGGTCGGCGAGCAGCGTTGCACGGATCGCCTCTAGGTCGCCAAGGACGCCATCCAGCGTCTGGCCCCGTTCCATGCGGACGCTGACCTCCCTGTGCAGCGCCACGAAGAACCCTTTCTGGTCGGCAAGCAGCGCCGCACCGCCACGGGCGCCGTGGCCGGGACAAACGACCAGGGGA
>DASWOJ010000313.1:0-3827 GCA_036398775.1 Acetobacteraceae bacterium | reverse complement strand
AGAACATCCTGCCGAACGGCGCGCTGTTCCGTCCCTTCAACTAGCCTTCCCGCCTGCTTTCGGGGACAAAGGGGGCGGCGCAAGCCGCCCTTTTTGTTCCTGCGAGGAGGCCCCCCCTGCCCAAAGTCATTTGCGACCTGCCGAACGCGGCCAGCGTCATCAACGGCGTGAAATTCACGGCCGACCGTGGCGAGATGATTTCCGACGATGTGACGGAGGCACAAGCCGCCGCCTTTGCGGCGATCCCCGGCTTCCGCATGGTCGGCGCCAAGAAGGCACCTGAACCTCCGCCTGACACGCCTGCGCCGCCAGCTCCGCCAGCTCCGCCAGCCGCCGCGGCGGCGCCCCCTGCACCCCCGCCAGCGCCGCCAGCGCCGCCAGCCGCAGCCGAAGCGCCACCCCCGCCACCCCCGCCACCCGCACCGGCCAAAGCCGCAAAGGAGAAGTAGCCCATGGAAGCTGGACATCTGGACCACGAGAAGCGCGTCAACCACGCAAGCCCGGCGCACGAATCCGCCAAGGTGGGCACCGTGATTGTGGAGCTGCTGGCCGCATACAACGACCTGTCGGCCAAGTACAGGGCGCTGCTGCTGCACCTGGACACCGCCAACGTCGGCGGCATCGGCAACGGCAATGCCGCCGCCTATGCCCTTGTGACACCCACCCTGCGCGCGCTGGGCGACCGCTAGACCCGCCGCGCCCGGCCCGGCCCTGGGGCAGCCCCCGGGGTCGTGACGCCATCCTGGGCGCATGTCCCTTTTCACCATCGCCGACGTCGCCACCCTCAAAGCGGACCGCCTGCTAAGGGTCGCCGAAAGTATGTTCCCGGACGCCATGCCGTCCGATGACTACATCCTGTTCAAGCTGCAGGCAGAGGAAGCCAACCTCGAACAGCGCACCCGGACCTGTTTCGGGGTGCGCGAAATCCTGCCGTCCGGCGCCAACGACGCGGAGCGCGCGGCGCTCGAAGCCACCGGCGCCGTCATCCTGGACGAGCCAGGCTACGACTATGACCCGGGGCTGTTCATGGCGAACACCTGGGGCCTCATAGCACTCCGGCACAAGCCGATCCTGGACGTGCACAGCATCGTCATGGCCTATCCCAGCGCCGATAGCGTGCTGTTCACCATCCCCAAGAGCTGGGTCCGGCCGGAGAAGAAATACGGCCGCCTGAACCTGGTCCCCGCGTCCGACACCGCGATCAACTTCCCGGCCAACGCCTACATCATGTCCACGCTCGGGGGCGGGCGCGTCATCCCGCTCATGCTGCAGGTCCGCTACTCCGTCGGGATGCCGAACCTGCGGACGGAACGGCCGGACATCCTGGACCTGATTTTCAAGATGACGGTCTATTCGATCCTGGAGGACCAATACCTCCCGGCGTCCGGGTCGGACAGCCTGGACGGGCTATCGCAAAGCCTGAGCTTCGACGCCTCGAAGTACAAGGACCTGCTGGACGCCAGGATCGAGAAGGTGAGCCAGAGCCTCAACGGCATCCGGTTCATGGTGCTGTGACCCTCTCGGTCGCGCGCTTCAACCGCCAGCTCCAGCGCATGGGCCAGGACATGGACTGGCGCCGGGCGGCGATGTGCCCCTGCCGCGACCCGGAAAGCGGCGCCGCGCGCAAGGGCTGTCCGGTGTGCCGCTCCGCCGGCGTCATCTGGTCCCCGGCCGTAGGCTCGCGCGCCGGCGTCTCGGGCATGAAGGTGCAGCGCGAATGGGCTTCCTTCGGGGAGTTCGCCTCCGGCGACGTGGTCGTGTCCGTCGGGTCGGACACGCCGCTCTATGCGTGCGGTGAGAACGACCGAGTAATCTTCACAGATTCCAGTGCGCCATTCGACCTGGTGCTGACCCAAGGCGATGGGCAGGAGCGGGTGCGGCAGCCCGTGGTGGCATTCGACCGCTGCTTCTGGTTGTCGGATGACAACCAATCCATCGTCCCCGGCGACCTGCCGATGCAGGGGGCGGACGGCTTCCTGTCCTGGGCGGCCGGCGCCGCGGCGCCGCCGCCGGAGCGGCAATACACCGTCACCGGCCGGGCACGGCCTGAGTACTTCATGTTCAAGGATTTGGGGCAGGACCGGGCGCATTACGGCGGCCTGGCTCTGCCGCGCAAGCTGGTGCTGCGCAAGTTTGACCTGTTCGGCCGCGGCTCCTCCTGATGGCCTCCTGGGGGATCGCGGTTGACCTAAGCCACCTGATGCCAGCCGACGCCAAGCTGACGGCGGAGACGTTCCCGCGCCTGTCCCATGCCGTCCGTTTGATCGCGGCCCAAGCCCACCAGGACTGGACCGAGTATGCGATGGGGAAGCCGCTCCCCTCCGGCATGACGATCCGCAACCGGACCGGCGAATACGCCCGGTCAATCGGCACCCGGGACACCGGCCCGTTTTCGACGGACGTGTTCACCGTCCTGCCCTACGCGCGCATCATCGAGGAGGGCGCCCCGGCCCACGACATGAAGCGGATGCTGGACACGAGCTACAAGGTCCGGCGCTTCAAGAACGGCAAGCGGTATCTCATCATCCCCTTCCGTCACGACCGCTTTTCCGGGCTGCCGGACGAGGTGCGGGAGCATTTCAACGCGCCGGGCCGGGTCGCCTCGCACATCACCGGCACGTACCAGCGCAAGAGCGGCCAGGTCGCCCGCGACATCCATACGCGCCAGCGCATCATGGTTCCGGGCTGGCGCTATTCCTGGGGCGACAAGATCGGCAAGTCCGACCTGGCAGCCATGGGGATCACCGGCCCCAAGGTCAAAAACCTGCTGGGCATCTACAAGTTCGCCAACCCGGGCGGCGCGGCCGGCGGCGGCGCCAAGGCCGGCACGCACAGCCAATACATCTCCTTCCGGGTGATGGTGGAAGGCAGCTCGGGCTGGATGGCCAAGGCGCAGCCTGGGAAATACCCGGCGCGCACGGTCGCCGATCAGCTCCGCCCGGTCGCCACGGCCGCCTTTGAAGCGGCGATGTCGGCCGACATTGCGGTGATGCTGACGGAGGGAGGCGGCACCTAACCCCACACGCTGGGGGCACGCCTCGCAGGTCGTGACGGGACACTCCCGGCATGACGATCAGCCTCCTAGAACCCCTGATGTGCGGCAATGCCGTGCGGGTCTTCATAGACCCGCCGCGCCGCGCGCTGTTCTGGCGGCTGCTGCGCCGGACCGCGGACGTCTTCACCGGACAGGACGATGCCGGCGCCGTCGTGGTTGCCGACAACTGCACCGACAACGTCTGGCTGGACACCAAGGCCCTCGTCAACGGCACCGCGTATTTCTGGCGGCTGTACTCGTGGGACGGCGCTTCCTGGACCGCCTCCGACTCTGCCACGGCGACGCCGGCCGCCTCCTATGAGGGCGATGACTGCGACCCGCAACAGGTCGTGCGCGACCGCATCGAGGCGGGCCTTCGCGTCGAGATCGAGCGCGGCAACCTGCTGCCGGAAAGCGGCAAGATACCCGTCCTCAAGGGGCCGTTCCAGGTCGCCGATAAGGTCGTCTTCCCGACGGTTTTCGTCCACCACGATCAGACCGCACCGGCGGATCGCGCGCTGGGCGAGGACGTCGCCGGGCTGGATCACCTGGACGACGGCGACTGGTTCGAGAGTGAGGGCTGGCTCGCCCGCACGAACCTGAACATCGGCATGGTCAGCACGAACCTGGACGAGCGCAACGCGCTGCGCCGGGCCGTCGTGCGGGTGCTGCAAGCCAACCTCGGGGTTTTCGCTGCGGCCGGCATGTCGCTCATCGAGTGCTCGCTGTCCGACTCTGAGGATCTGGAGGCCAAGGGCGTCCCGCTGTTCCTCTCGGGCGGCTCCTTTTCCTG
>DASWOJ010000312.1:0-2299 GCA_036398775.1 Acetobacteraceae bacterium | reverse complement strand
ATGACGCGGCTGCCGCCGCCATTTTTCCGATACGTGCCTGGGCGCAAGCCGCCAGCTCCGTGATGCGGGCCGCCCCCGGTCCTGACTTCCTCACCATCGGCGCGCGTTCCATGGTCGCCTGGGCGGATGTCGCCAACGACGTGCTGCGCCCGCGCGGCAAGCCCGAGTGGAACATCAAGCTGAAGCGCGGGTCCGAGGAGCCCCTGCACGAGACGGTCGAGTTGGACCTGCCCTTCGTGCGGCTGATGCGCTTCCAGGCGCCCGGCACCCCCGGCCCGCGCGTGCTGCTGGTGGCACCCATGAGCGGGCATCATGCGACGTTGCTGCGCGGCACCGTGCAGGACATGACCGATGCCGGGTTCGAGGTTTACGTCACCGACTGGCGCGACGCCCGCGTGGTGCCGCTGCTGCACGGCGACTTCGACCTGAGCAGCTATGTCGAAACCGTGATCGGCTTCCTGCAGCACCTTGGCCCCGACACGCATGTTGTCGCCGTATGCCAGCCGGCGCCGGCCGTGGTCGCCGCGGTGTCGCTGATGGCCGCCCGCAACGATCCGGCGCAGCCGCGCAGCATGACCCTGATGGGCGGCCCGGTGGATACGCGCTGCGCCCCGACCGTCGTCACCAAGCTGGCGCAGGAAAAGCCGATCACCTGGTTTGAGCAGCATGTCGTCACCACCGTGCCACCGTGGCACCCCGGGGCGTTCCGCCGGGTGTATCCGGGCTTCCTGCAACTGGCGGCGTTCATCTCCATGAACCCCGACCGGCACATGGAGGCGCACCGGCGCATGTTCGACCACTTGGTGAAAGGGGATGAGAGCAGTGCTGCGTCGCACCGGCGGTTCTACGACGAATACCTGGCGGTGATGGACGTGCCAGCCAGCTACTACCTCGAAACGGTCGAGACCTTCTTCCAGAAGCACGACCTGGCCGATGGCCGCATGATGGTGCGCGGCGAGCTGGTGGTGCCGTCCGCCATCCAGCACACGGCGCTGCTGACGGTCGAGGGAGAGCTGGACGACATCTCGGCACCGGGCCAGACCATTGCGGCGCAGACGATCTGCAGCGGCATCCCAGCGGAACGGCGGATGCAGTATTTGCAGCCGGGGGTGGGCCATTACGGCATCTTCAACGGGCGGAAGTGGCGCAGCGAAATCCTGCCGCGCATCGGCGAGTTCATCCGGGCGCAGTAGCTGGCGCCCGCTTCCGCCGAAAACCGCCAGGGAGCAAGGCTTAGAGCACGTTTGTTTCTGACAAAACCGGGATTCCGTTTGGGCGCGTGATGTGATTCAAGCTGTGGGCTGGGTTGGAGGCCAGCATGCATGACCCGTCCGTATCCTGACGACCTGCGTGCCCGTGTCGCTGCGGCGGTCGTGGCCGGGCAGACCTGCCGGGCGGCGGCGGCGGTGCTGTTCGATGTGAGCGTGTCTGCTGCGGCCAAGTGGTCGGCCCGGCTGCGGGCAGAGGGCAGTGCCGGCGCCAAGCCGATGGGCGGTGCCCGGCAGGCGGTGCTGCCCGGCGAGCGGGGCTGGCTGCTGGAGCGGATCGCGGCGGTGCCTGACCTGACGTTGCGCGCGATCCGGGCCGAGTTGGCGTCACGCGGCATCGTGGTGAGCCTGCGGGCTGCGTGGCGGTTCTACGAGGCCGAAGCGATCACCTTCAAAAAACAGCATCCTGCCCGCCGAGCAGGAACGCGCAGACATCGCCAGCCGCCGGCGGCGCTGGGAGCGGCTCCAAGCCGCGGTTGATGCCGGGCGCTTCGTGTTCATTGACGAAACCTGGGCCAAGACGAACATGACGCGCCGGTTTGGGCGCATCAAGCGCGGCCAGCGCCTGAGGGCGCTGGTGCCGTATGGGCACTGGAAGACCATGACCTTCGTCGGCGCGCTGCGCTGCAACGCGATCACCGCCCCCCTTGTGCTGGACGGCCCGATGCACGCAGCAAGCTTCCTGGCCTATGTCGAGCAGGTGCTCGTGCCCACGCTCCGGCCCGGCGACATCGTGGTCCCCGGCGACATCATGGTCATGGACAACCTGTCCTCGCACAAGGGGACCGCAATACGCCAGGCCCTGCGCGCCGTCGGCGCCAAGCCGTTCTTCCTGCCGCCTTGCAGCCCGGACCTGAACCCCATCGAGCAGATGTTCGCAAAGCTCGAAGTCCTGCTCCGCCGCGCCGCCGAGCGCACCGTCGAAGCCACCTGGACGCGCATCGGCATCCTGCTCGGGGACTTCACCGCCACAGAATGCGCCAACTGCGTCAGGAACTCAGGATACGTCTCCACTTGAAGCGGACGTGCTC
>DASWOJ010000311.1:0-15485 GCA_036398775.1 Acetobacteraceae bacterium | reverse complement strand
GCGGTGGCACCTATGTGTGCATCGAGGGGCCGCACTTCTCGTCCTTGGCAGAGTCGCTCGCCTGCAAGGCGGCGGGTTGGGACGTGGTCGGCATGACCAACATGCCGGAGGCCAAGCTCGCCCGCGAGGCCGAGCTTTGCTATGCCACGGCGGCGATGGTCACTGATTACGACTGCTGGCACGACGGCCACGAAGCCGTGACGGTCGAGTCCGTCGTCCGGGTGATGCAGGAGAACGCCGAACGCGCACGTGACTTGGTACGTGCCCTGGTGCCGGCGCTGGGCGCCCGGCGCAGCCAGTGCCCGGCCGGCTGCGACAGGGCGCTGGAGCATGCCATCATCACTGCGCCAGACCGGCGCGACCCGGCACTGATGGCACGCCTGGACGCAGTAGCCGGACGCGTGCTCTCCGCCTCACCTGGCTGAACAGGAGCCTGGCCAGCGGCGCCGCCCGATGTCATCTTGCTGTCATGGCTGAAGTCATCAACCTGCGACGGGTCCGCAAGCGTGCCGAACGGGACGCGGCGTCGCTCGAAGCTGCGGCGGCTCGCGCCAGGCATGGGCAGACCAGCACGCAGCGCGAGGCGGCGTCCAAGGCCAAGGACGTGCTGCGGCGCGCCTTGGACCAGGCCAGGCTCACGTCGTCAGGCCTGGACGGCGAACCTCCGGAATGACCCTGCCAGTATTTCGTAGATCGGCCGCTTGAACGCCACCGCCAGGCCGGGCAACTCATCCAGCGCCGCCCAGCGCCAGGCATCGAACTCCGGATGCGGGTCCAGGTCCAGCCGGATATCGCTATCCCGGCCAGTGAAGCGCAACGCGAACCATCGCTGACGCTGGCCGCGGTAGCGTCCGCCCAACGTGCGGCCCTGCAGGTCCGGCGGCAGGTCGTAGGTGAGCCACTCCGGATGTTCCCCAACCACCACGACGTTCCGTGTGCCGATCTCCTCCTCCAACTCCCGCAGCAGGGCGAGCTCCGGGTCCTCATCCTCGTCAATGCCGCCCTGGGGCAGTTGCCAGCCGCCGGCTGCGCCTTCCGCATTCGGCATGTCCGCCCGCCGGGCCACGAAAACGAGGCCCCGGGCATTGAAAAGGACGGCGCCGACGTTGGGCCGGTAGGGCAGGGTGGACGGATCGATCAATTCGTTTCCACCCTCTCGCCGGAAACCGCGCTGACTGGCACCAGCACGAACCCGCGCGCTTCCGCATCCTGCGCCCAGGCGGCAATCCGTTCCAGCGTAACCGGGCGCAGCCGCCCAACCAAGCCGATGGCGGTGCCGCGCTCCCGGGCAAGGCGCTCCAAGGCCACCAACCTGCCCTCGATCTCGGCGCGGGCTGGCGGGTCGCCGGCGTCGATCACGACATCCACGACCGCGCCGTAGGTCCCGGCAGGCATCGGCGCAACACCGGGACCTGGCGGCCTTGGATCCAGATACAACAGCCCGCGCCGTGCCGCATCCGCCAGGACCTGCGGAAGCCCGCCGCCCTGTCCCGCAAATCTTTCGCCGCGCAGCCCGTCCGAAGCGCCGGTCAGTCCGACATAGCCTTGGATGCGCGACATTACGGTTTCCAGCATCGCCTGATTGGCTTCGAGCGAAGCACCCGTCAGCAGCGACAGCCGGCCGGCGTCATCAAGCGGGAACCGCTCCGGCTCCATCTGCACCGAAGCCAACAGCTCGTGTCCCGCCGCACGCGCAGCCGCCAGCAGTGCATCTTGATTGCGCCCATAGGCGGAGACGGCGAGGGTGACAGGACCAGGCAAGGCGATTGCAGTCCGGCTGTCTGCCTCGGCACCGCCAAAACCCGCTAGCACGAGGGCGATGCGCGGCCGGCCATCGCTGGGTAGAGCAGGCCGGGCGTAAACCTTCCGAGGCATCCTGCCATCGGCGGCAATGCGCGGCAGCAGTCCTGGCGGCGTTCCATGGCCGGGCTCAAGCAATGCCCGGTCTGGCTCGGGAATCCGGCCGTCCCATTCTGAGGGCTTGTCCGGCATCCTCGCTTGGGATGCCGCCGCCGCTGCGGGTGCTGGATGCGGCAACGGCCCCAATACCTGCAACGTGACGGCCCCAGCGCCTGCGAGCGCCAGCACCGCAGCCCAGAACATCAGCAGGGCACGCACTCCGCTGCCCCAGACGCCTATGCGGTCGGACTAGCGGGCGGCGCGGGGCTGCGTTGCCATGGCGCGCACGACGGTCAGCGCCTGCTGCAACTGGAAGTCGGTGTCCGGCTTGGCGACGTCGAACGTCGGGAACCCCTCGGGCGGCAGCTTCGGGATCTCCTTGGCCACGGCGGGCAGGTCGGTGCGCGGCGGAGCGTTTGCCGCTTGCGGCGTGCCTCCCTGGTTCCGCAACGCGCGGTTCAGGTCAGCCTCACGTTCCGGCCCGAAATGCGGCGCCTCCGTCCGGGATGCCGCAACCTCCACGTCCGGGGCGATGCCCAGGCCCTGGATGCTGCGCCCAGACGGGGTGTAATAGCGTGCGGTGGTCAGGCGCATGGCGCCGTTGCCCTCCAGCGGCATGACGGTCTGCACCGACCCCTTGCCGAAGCTGCGTGTGCCGACCACGACCGCTCGGCGCTGGTCCTGCAGCGCCCCAGCAACGATTTCGGACGCCGAAGCCGACCCGCCATTGATCAGCACCACGACCGGAAGGCCGCTGGCAATGTCGCCGGACTTGGCGGTCCACCGCTGCGCCTCCTCGGGATGGCGTGACCGGGTGGACACGATCTCCCCCTGATCCAGGAAGTCATCGGACACCGCCACAGCCTGGTCCAGGAGCCCGCCGGGGTTGTTGCGGAGGTCGAGCACGACGCCGCGCAGGGTGCCGCCAGCCTTCTGCCGCAGATCCTGGATCGCCTTACGGAGGGCGGGATCGGTCTGCTCGTTGAAGGATGTCAGGCGGACATAGGCGACGTCACCTTCCAGGTGCGACTTCGCAACCTGGATCACGATGACTTCGCGCTGCATCGCGACCTCGACAGGGGTGTCAATGTTCTCGCGCTTGACGATCAGCTTGATCTGGCTGCCGGGAGGGCCGCGCATCTTGTCCACGGCCTCGTTCAGGGTCAGGCCCTGCACGGTCTGCCCGTCAATGGAGGTGATGAGGTCGCCCGTCTTCATCCCGGCGCGGAACGCCGGGGTGTCCTCGATTGGGCTGACGACCTTGATCAGCCCGTTCTCCGACTGGACCTCAAGCCCCAATCCGCCGAACTTGCCGCGGGTCTGCACCTGCATGTCGCGGAACGACTTCGCATTCATGTAGCTGCTGTGCGGGTCCAGCCCGGTCAGCATGCCGTTGATCGCGTTCTCGATCAACTCGCGGTCGTTGGTCGGCTCGACATACTCGGCGCGGACGCGTTCGAACACGTCGCCAAATAGCGTGAGCAGCCGATACGTTTCCGCCCGGTTGGTGTCGGGGCCGGCCGCGATGGCGGATGGCCAGCCGATTCCATGCTGCCCGAGCAGCCCGGTGGCCGGACCGGCCACTATGCCAGCCGCAAAGGCGGCGCCGAGAAGCAAGCCCGTCCTGGTGTTCATGCCCATGATTCCTTCGCGCCCAATCCGGTTGCGCCTGCTGCCGGCCCCCCTGGCCGCCAACGGTGCCCAAACGGGCGCCCTGCATGCGATGATAGCGTCAACAACACTGAAATAGCTATCCGTGCGCGCGGAGAAAGGGGGCGGGGTCAACAGCTTGTCCGTTCCTCCGCAATTCTATGTAGAGTGCGGGCCGTGTCCCGGACGACCGCGGGTCCCAGGCGGGCATCACGCCGACCGGCTCACCTGGGCGGACCGCCATGCCGACCGACAGATCCAGATGGTCGAATCCTGCCAGCACGAAGTGGTAGCCGCCGCCGCAGTCCAGGATCAGCATGGTGCCATAGCTGCGGAACGGCCCGGCGAACGCCGCCCGTCCGCGGCACGGCGCGGTCACGCGCGCCCCGGATGGCGGGCGCACCGTCATGCCGCTGGATGGCCCGGCGTCGGTCCGGTCGCCCCAGCCCCGCACCACGGCGCCGGCTGCCGGCGGAAACAGCGGGCCGGCAGCCGCCACCAGCCCAGGGCCGGCTGGCCGGGCAAGGACCTGCTGGCGGCGGCGGGCCTCGGCCGCCTCGGCATCCTGCCGCGCACGTTCGGCCCGCGCGGCATCGTCACGCGCACGCGCCTCGGCCCGGGCGCGCTCGGCCTCCATCGTCGCCAGGGCTGCGCGCAGGCTGTCCGCCCGGGCGGCCTCTGCCGCGGCGCGCCGGGCCTGCTCGGCGGCGGCATCCTCCATGCGGAGCCTGCTGCCCCGGGCCAGGTCCAACTGCCGGTCGAGATCGGCGGATTGCCGGGCCTGGACAGCCTGCGCCGCATGCAGCCGGTCCAGGGCGGCGGCGGCGTCCCGGGCAGCATCGCGCGCCGACGCCGCCTCGGCCCGCAGGGCGGCGGCATCCTGTTCCAGGCGCCGGGCCAGGCCGCGCAGCACGGCCAAACCTTCCAGTGCCTGGTCCGGCGGCGCCGGCACGGACAGCAGCGTCTCCGAGGGATACAGCGCCAGGCGCCGCATGAGGGGCAGCAGCGGCGCCAAGGACTGGGACCGCTGCGCAACCCGCGCCTCCGCGCCGCGCGCCCTTGCCGCATCGGCCTCGACCTCCGAGGACAGCGCCGCCGCCGCTGTTTCCGTGACGCGCAGCCCGGCCGCGGCGGCGATGCGGGCCTCGGCCAGCCGCCGCTCCTCCGCCTGCGCCGCCTGCATGTCGGCTGGCCGGTCCGCGGCACCGGCGGGCAGCGCAGGCGCCGGGCCGGGCCTCTGCCCCGCACCCGTCACCGCAATGGCCAGCAGCAGCAGCCTAGCGCTGGACGGACGCCGCATCGTCAGGGCGATGCAGCAGGGAGCGGCCGGTCATCCCCGGCGGCTGGGCCAGGCCCATCAGGTCCAGCAATGTCGGCGCAAGGTCCGCGAGCCGGCCGTCGTCCAGCCGCGCCTCCCCGCCGTTCAGCCGAGCCTGCAGCATGAGCGGGACCGGGTTGGTGGTGTGGGCGGTGTGCGGCCCGCCGGTCAGGGGGTCGCGCATCATCTCGCAGTTGCCGTGGTCGGCGGTCACCAGCACGGCACCGCCGGCCTCCTCGATGGCGTCGGCGATGCGGGCCAGCCCGGCGTCCACCGTTTCCACCGCGCGCATCGCGGCCGGCAGGTTGCCGGAGTGGCCGACCATGTCGGGATTGGCATAGTTGAGCACGATCAGGTCATACGCGCCGCTGCCGATGGCCGCCACGGCGCGGTCGGTCAGCTCCGGCGCCGACATCTCCGGCTGCAGGTCATAGGTGGCGACTTTGGGCGAGGGGACCATGATGCGGTCCTCGCCGGGAAGGGCGACCTCCCGGCCGCCGTTCATGAAGTAGGTGACGTGCGGATACTTCTCGGTCTCGGCCATGCGGAGCTGCCGGCGCCCGGCGGCGGCCACCACGTCCCCCAGCAGGCCGTCCATGTGCTGCGGCGGGAACACCTCCCGCATCAAGGGCGCCAGCGCATCGCTGTAGCGGGTCAGGCCGACGGCACCGGCCAAATGGACCCTGCGCGGCCGGGCGAAGGCGGCGAAGCCCGGGTCCAGGATCGCGCCCAGCAGCTCCCGTATCCGGTCGGCACGGAAGTTGAAGCACAGCAGGCCGTCCCCGTCCGCCATGCCGTCATAGCCGGCGATGGCGGCGGGCGGCACGAACTCGTCCGTGATGTCGCGGCCATAGGCGTGGTCCATCGCGCTCGCCGCGTCGGCGAAGGCCGCGCCCCGGCCCTCGACGACCGCGAGGTAGGCGCGCTCCACCCGGTCCCAGCGGTTGTCGCGGTCCATGGCGTAGTAGCGCCCGCAGACCGTCGCGACCCGTGCCCCGTCCGGCAGCGATGCCTGCAGGCGCGCCAGGTCGTCCCCGCCGGAGGTCGGTGCGGTGTCCCGCCCGTCCATGAAGGCGTGCAGCCGGACCGGGATGCGAGCGTCGGCAAGGATGCGCGCCAATGCCAGCGCGTGGTCCTGGTGGGCATGGACGCCGCCGGGCGACACCAGCCCCAACAGGTGGCACGCGCCGCCGGTGCGGCGCAGCGCCTCGATCAGGCCGGTGATGACCGGGCTTTGGGCCAGGCTGCCGTCCTCGATGGCCAAGCCGATACGCGGCAGCTCCTGCATCACCACGCGGCCGGCGCCGATGTTCAGGTGCCCGACCTCCGAGTTGCCCATCTGCCCCGGCGGCAGCCCGACATCCAGGCCGGACGTGCGGAGGAAGGCGTTAGGCCCTTCCATCAGCCGGTCGAACGTGGGGGTGTCCGCCTGCTCCACGGCGTTGTCGGCCACGTCTTCGCGCCAGCCCCAGCCGTCGAGGATCACCAGCATCACGGGGCGGGGCGGGGTGGCAGGCATGGCGGCGTCCTCTGATGGGCGGTGTGCCCCGGTATGACGGGGAGCGGCATGTGCGGCAAGCCGTCAGATCAGGGCCGGCCTGCCCGGTGATACGGATGCCCCGACAGGATTGACTGCGCGCGGAACAACTGCTCGGACAGCATGACGCGGACCAGCATGTGCGGCCACGTCATCGGCCCCAGGGACAGCAGATGGTTGGCGCGCGACAGGACGGCCGCGTCCAGCCCTTCCGCGCCGCCGATCAGGAAGCACACGGGCCGGGACAGGCCGAGCCACCGTTCCAGCAACTGCGCCAGGCCGTCGCTGCCCGGAGCGGTGCCGCCCAGGTCCAGCGCCACTGCCCACCCATCCCGCGGCAGGGCTGCCAGCAGGGCGGCGCCTTCCCGCCGCTTGGCTTCGGCCGGGGCGCCCCCGCCCTCCGCGACCTCCGTCACCGCAAGGCGCGGGCGCATCCGGGCGCCATAGCGGCTGAATAGGTCCAGCTCCGGCCCGGCGCGCAGGCGGCCAACCGCGATCAGGTGCATGGCGGGGAGAGGGCCAGGCTTGCAACCCCGGCCGGGACGTGCGCGATGTTGCGGGCATGACCAGCTTGCAACGATGGATGCTTTGCCTTGCGATTCCCTGTCTCGCGGCTGCGGCGCCCCCCGCCAAGCCTGAACCCGGCATTCCCGTCGTCATGCAGTCCAGGCCCGGCACGCCGCTCGACGCCGCCGCCCGCAACCTCCTGGCCCAGGACCTTGGCGACTCCCGCCGGTCGGGCGAACGGCCGTTGGTGCTGACCGGGACCGCGAAGCTTGGTGCGGCGTCGGACCGTCCGGCGCTGTTCGTGCAGTTGCAGTCGCCGCGCGAATGCGGATCGGCCGGATGCAGCACGGTCGTCTATGCCTGGAGCGGCGGGCGGTATCAGCGTGTGCTGGACGGCGCGACCGGACGCATGACGGTCGCCGCCACGCGGCACCGCGGCATGGCAGACCTGATCGCCGACAAGGAGGAGTATCTTTGGAACGGCAGCGCCTATGTCAGCCGTGACCCCGCGCCGAACGTTGACCTTCGGCCGCGCCGGCAGCACCCGCGTCCCCACCGGAACCGGCCGTCCAGCTAGCCCAGCCGCCCAGCAGCGCCGGCCGCTGCGGGGGCGCGGGACGCTGTTACTCCGCGTCAGGCACCTCGGTCAGCTCGTCCAGCTCGGCGCCCCACATCCGCTCCAGCCCATACAGGGTGCGCGCTTCCGGCTTGAACAGGTGGATGACGATGTCGCCGGCGTCTATCAGCACCCAATCGGAGCTGCCGGCGCCCTCGACCTGGATGCGCTTGACGCCGATCTCCTCGAGCTTCTCCTCCAGATGTATCGCCATGGCGCTGATCTGGCGGTCGGCCAGGCCGGTGGCGATCACCATCCGGTCGGTGAAGGCAGCACGTCCCTCCAAGTCGAGCGTCACCACGTCCTCGGCCTTGTCGGCCTCAAGGCTTTCGACGATCACGGACTGCATCTGGTCCAGCCGCACGCGATACTCGGGCAGCACCGGCGCGGCCTTCGGCTTGCGGACGCGGGGACCAGCGGCCGCGGCCTTCTTGCGGGGCGTGCCTGGTGCCTTTGCGGCCTCGGCCAACTCCGGGGCCGGCTGCGGCGGGCGGCGCTTCACGGCGGGGTCGGCGGGTTTCCTGGCTATGTCCATGCTCCTGTGCGGGACCGTGCCGGGGCTATAGCACCTTTTTCGGCGGGATGTGACCCGCTGCGTGACGGCGGCCAGGCCAACCCCGGCGCACCGCGCCCAGACCGCAATGCCGTGGCGGAGGCCGGGTTCTGCCGTGCCGGAAGGAAGGTCCAGGCCGGCGGCCTGCTGCCGGCCAGCACCGGCGCGGCCCGGGCGGGATGCAGGGCGCCGCGCAGGCGTTGCGCTGCCATGCTGGCCAGGGCGCGGGCATTGTAGGTCGGGCGCGGCATGACCGCGAAGGGCATCGTCCCTGCGATCCCGGTCCAGCGCTGCCAGCGCGGCAACTGCACCAGGTTGTCCGCGCCCATGATCCAGACGAACTCCACGAACGGGAACAGCCGGCGCAGCCGGCGCAGGGTGTCGTAGGTATAGCGCGTGTGCAGCCGCGCCTCGATGTCGGTCGCAACGACCCGGCGCCCGTCCGCCAGGCGCCGGGCGCTGGCCAGGCGGTCCGCGAGCGTCGCCATCCCACGTGCCGCCTTCAACGGGTTGCCCGGCGACACCAGCAGCCAAACCTGGTCCAGCCGCAGCCGCCGACGGGCCAGGCGGGCGATGTGCAGGTGGCCCTCATGCGCCGGGTTGAACGAGCCGCCGAGCAGGCCCACCCGGGTGCGGCGCCGGTCGCCCCACCGCGGCACCGGGTCCGGCTGGATCAGGCGCGCACCTGGCCGGTTCCGGTGACGACGTAGCGGTAGGTCGTCAACTGCTCGACGCCCACGGGGCCTCGGGCATGGATGCGTCCGGTGGCGATGCCGATCTCGGCGCCGAAGCCGAACTCGCCGCCGTCGCAGAACTGGGTGGAGGCATTCCACAGCGCCACGGCGCTGCCGACGCCGCGCAGGAAGACGTCCGCGGCTTCGGGGTCTTCGGTGATGATCGCCTCGGTGTGCTCGCTGCCATAGCGGGCGATGTGGGCCAGGGCGCCGGGCACGCCGTCCACGACGGCGACCGATAGCACGGCATCCAGCCATTCCGTCGCAAAGTCCTGCCCGGTTGCGGCGGGCAGGCCCGGCAGGATGGCGCGGGCGCGGGCATCGGCGCGGAAGGTGCAGCCCAGTGCAACCAGGTCCCCCACCAGCAGGGGCAGCAGGGCAGGGGCGCAGGCGGCATCAATCAGCAGCGTCTCGGTCGCGCCGCACACGCCGGTTCGGCGCATCTTGGCGTTGACAAGGACGGAACGTGCCATCGCCGGATCGGCAGCGGCGTGAACATAGGTGTGGCACAGGCCCTCGGCATGGGCGAGCACCGGCACGCGGGCGTCGCGCTGCACCCGCTCGACCAGCGAACGTCCGCCGCGGGGGATCACCAGGTCCAGCAGCCCGGAGCCGCCCAGCATGGCGGCGACGTAGCCGCGGTCGGTGCCGGGCGCCATCTGCACGGCATCTGCCGGCAGGCCGGCATCGGCCAGGCCCGCGGTGATGGCGGCGTGGATGGCGCGGGCGGAATGTTGGCTGTCCGAGCCGCCCCGCAGCAGGACGGCGTTGCCGGACTTCACGCACAGCCCGGCGGCATCGGCGCCGACGTTGGGCCGGGATTCGTAGATCATGCCGATCACGCCCAACGGCTGCGGGATGCGCCGGATGCGCAGGCCGTTCGGCCGGGTCCAGTCCGCGAGGGTGCGGGCCAGCGGGTCGGGCAGGGCGGCGATGCTGTCCAGGCCGTCGGCCATCGCTTCCACTCGCGCCAGGGTCAGCGCCAGGCGGTCGCGGAAGGCCGGGGTGCCCTGGTGGGCGTGGAGGTCGGCCTCGTTGGCCTGCAGCACCGCCGGGGCCTGGACGCGCAGCCGTGCGGCGGCGGCGCGCAGGCCGGCAGCGCGCTGGGAGTCCGGCGTGTTGGCCAGCACGGCGCTGGCCGTCCGGGCGCGGCGGCCGGCGTCGTGGAGCCAAACGGTGGCGGCATCGGTGATCTGGTTCATGGCCCGGCGATCTTGCCGGGGCCGGAGCGGCTGCGCCAGGGCCTTGTCACGCTGCCTGTGCAGGGCCGCCATCCTGCTTCCGTCGTGTGCTTGACGATGCGGGATGCCGAGTGGACGGCCAGGCTGCCTGCATCGCGAGGCTGAGATCATGTCCGCTGAGGCGGCGGCAAGCGCCCAGGAGCGCTACGCCAGCACCAGATCGTCCCGGTGCACGATCTCGTCCCGTCCGCGCCAACCCAGCACGCCCTCGATCTCGTCGGACTGGCGTCCGGCGATGCGCCGTGCATCAGTGCTGGCATAGGCGGTGAGTCCGCGGGCCAGCACGGCGCCATCGGTGTCCTGCACCAGGACGGCATCGCCGCGCTCGAACTCGCCCACCACGTCGCGCACCCCTGCAGGCAGCAGCGACCGCCCGGCAGCGAGCGCCCGCGCCGCGCCGCCGTCCACCACCAGCCGCCCGGCAGGGTGCAGCGACCCGGCGATCCAACGTTTGCGGGCGGTTCGGCCATCCGGAGCCGGCAGGAACCAGGTGCAGCGGGCGCCCCCGGCCAGCGCCTGCAACGGATGCGGCACCGCGCCGACCGCAATCGCCATCGCGCATCCCGCCTGCGTCGCGATCCGCGCCGCAACCAGCTTGGTCCGCATCCCGCCACTGCTGTAGCCCGGCGGAGGGTCGCCCCCCATCGCCTCGATCTCGGGCGTGATCTGGGGCACCACGGGGATGTGGCGGGCCGCCGGATCACGCTTGGGGTCCGCGGTGTAAAGCCCGTCTATGTCGGACAGCAGCAGCAGTTGGTCGGCCTGCACCATCTCCGCCACCCGGGCCGCCAGCCGGTCGTTGTCGCCGAAGCGTATCTCCGCCGTCGCCACGCTGTCGTTCTCGTTGATGACGGGGACGCAGCCCAAGCCGAGCAAGGTGGTCAGGGTCGCCCGCGCGTTCAGGTAGCGGCGGCGGTCCTCCGTGTCCTCCAGCGTCAGCAGCAGTTGCGCCGCGACCAGGCCATGCGCCTGCAGCGCCGCTGACCAGGCCTGCGCCAGCCTGATCTGGCCCACGGCGGCAGCGGCCTGCTTTTCTTCCAGGCGCAGGCGGGGCTGGGTCAGGCCCAGGGCGACGCGGGCCAGGGCGATGGCGCCGGACGACACCACGATGACGGCCGTGCCGCGTGCCCGGGCGGCGGCGATGTCGGCCGCCACGCCGTCCAGCCAGGCCAGCCGCGGCGCCGCGCCGTCCGTCACCAGGGCGCTGCCGATCTTCACGACCAAAAGCCGGGCGGCGGTGAGGCTGGGTATCACAGTCAGGACGGCCGCCGCTTCTCCCTCCCCCTCCGGGAGAGGGTCGGGGTAAGGGGGTGGGCATGCGCAATGTTGACTGCCTCGGGGAGGCAGGCCTGCTGTATCGGCGGCGTCCCGCTGCGCAGCCAAGACCCCCTCACCCCAACCCTCCCCCGGAGGAAGAGGGAGTCTAGCGCAGTCCTTCCGCAGCCGGCGTCCACGACTGCACCACGCTTCACGCCATCTCCAGCACCGGGGCCGGCGCCTGGCGGGCGGCGTGGACACGGGTCATCAGTTCCCGCAATACGACCGGCAGGTTATCGCCGGTCACGCCCGACAGCAGCATCACCGGCTGGCCCGACGCCTTCTCCAGCGCGGCCCGGCGGCTACGCGCCTCGGCGGCGGTCATCGCGTCGGACTTGTTCAGCACCAGCAGCTCCGGCTTCTCGGCCAGTCCGCCGCCGTAGGCCCGCAGCTCCTCCCGGATCGTCCGCCAGGCCCGCACGACGTTGCCCGCCGCCCCGTCAATCAGGTGCAGCAGCACCGCGCACCGCTCGACGTGCCCCAGGAAGCGGTCGCCAAGCCCCGCGCCCTCATGCGCCCCACGGATCAGCCCGGGGATGTCGGCGATCACGAACTCCTCGGAGTGCGACAGCCGCACGACGCCAAGCTGCGGGTGCAGCGTCGTGAACGGGTAATCGGCGATCTTCGGCCGGGCGGCCGACACCACGGACAGGAAGGTGCTCTTGCCGGCGTTCGGCAGGCCGACCAGCCCCACGTCGGCGATCAGCTTCAGCCGCAGCCACACCCACCGCTCCTCCCCGGGATAGCCCGGCGTCGCCTTGCGCGGGGCGCGGTTGGTGCTGGACTTGAAGTGCGCGTTGCCGTGTCCGCCGTCGCCGCCGCGGCACAGCACGATGCGCTTGCCGGGTTCGTCGAGGTCGGCGAGCAGCGACTCCTTGTCCTCAGCCATGATCTGCGTGCCCACCGGCGCCGCGATCACCACGTTCGGGGCGCCTGCGCCGGTGCGGTCGGAGCCGGCGCCGTTGCCGCCCTTCGGCGCCCGGAAATGCTGGGTGTAGCGGAAATCTATCAGCGTGTTCAGGTTCTGTTCGGCGACGAATATGACGTCGCCGCCCTTGCCGCCGTCGCCGCCATCCGGGCCGCCGAACTCCATGAACTTCTCCCGCCGGAAGGCGATCACGCCATTCCCGCCATCGCCCGAGCGGGTGTAGATCTTGGCCTGGTCGAGGAACTTCATGGTGGAATGCCTGGGTGTAATGCAAATGCTGTAGGGCGGAAAAGCGTCAGCGCCTTCCGCCGTCGTGCGGCGCTGCGGCAAGGCGGAAGACGCTGATGCTTTTCCGCCCTACAAACAAAGGGGGCGCGGCTTTCGCCGGCCCCCTGATATGGTTCGCCGCTGGTGCGGATGCTACTCCGCCGCTTGCGCCACCGGCTCGACCGAGACGTGGACGCGGCCCTCGCTCTTGCGCTGGAACTTCACGTGGCCGTCCACGAGCGCCCAGAGCGTGTGGTCCGTGCCGACCCCGACGTTGACGCCGGGCTTCACCTTGGTGCCGCGCTGCCGGATGATGATGTTGCCGGCGATCACAGCTTCGCCGCCGAACTTCTTCACGCCCAGGCGCCGGCCCGCGGTATCGCGGCCGTTGCGGGACGAGCCGCCTGCTTTCTTGTGTGCCATCTTGCTGTCTCCTGTCCTGTGCCGGGGCTACTCGGCGTTCTCTTGCTCGTCGGGCGCGTCCACCGCCGGGCCTTCGTAGGCTCCACCGACCGGCGCAACTGTAAGCGTGTCCGCCATCTCGTCCTGCGACGGGCGTGGGGCCGGCTCTGCATCGGCGGCGGGCATCACGTGGCCGTCCGCGCTGATGCCGGCAACCCGCAGCACGGTCACGTGCTGCCGGTGCCCGTTCTTGCGGCGGCTGTTCTGCCGGCGGCGCTTCTTGAAGATGATGACCTTGTCCAGGCGGTCCTGGGCGATCACCGTCGCCGTCACGGTCGCGCCGGCCACGAGGGGCGCGCCAAGCGTGGTGCCGGCGGCTGATCCGACCGCAAGCACGTCGGTGAAGGTGATGGTCTCGCCGGCCTCGCCCGCCAGCTTCTCGACCTTGAGAACGTCATTGGGCATGACGCGGTATTGCTTTCCGCCGGTACGGATGACTGCGAACATCTTGGGTTCCTGATTCAGGACCGTCCCGGCGGGACCGGGCGGCTGCTTCTTGTGGACATGGGACGCCCGGCGGCCTTGGCGGCTGCCGGTGCATCGCGGCGGGTTGTATCCGTAATGGCGGCAAAGTCAATGTTGCGGGGCTTGGCCGGGCTTGGTATCACGCCCGCCACGCGGAGAGGTGGCCGAGCGGCTTAAGGTGGCGGTCTCGAAAACCGTTGTGGCGTAACAACCACCGTGGGTTCGAATCCCACCCTCTCCGCCAGCATCCCCTGGCACACCCGTTGCACTCTCCTGCGTCAAGCAGCCCGGCCCACCCCACCCCGGGGCGCGTCCCGGACGGAACCTGCACACATCCGCAGCAAAAGGTCGTGCAATTGTCTTATCTTGCGCCAAGTGAGTTCGTCGTGAAGATGGTGGACGCCGGTGAGTCCAAGGTGTTCATGTCCACCCGCGACACCCTGATCCGCGCCTACATGGCCGGCGCGATCCTGGCCCTCGCCGCCGTGTTCGCCGTCACCGTGGCGCAGCAGACCGGCTACCCGATCATCGGCGCCATCCTGTTCCCGGTCGGGTTCTGCATGCTGTACCTGCTGGGCTTCGACCTGCTGACCGGCGTGTTCGTGCTGTCGCCCTTGGCGCTCCTCGACCGGCGGCCCGGCGTCACCCTCGGCGGCGTGCTGCGGAACTGGGGGCTGGTGTTCGTCGGCAACTTCCTCGGCGCGCTCACGGTCGCGGTGATGATGTCCATCGTCTTCACCTTCGGCTTCCAGACCGAGCCGAACGCGGTCGGCAAGGTCATCGCCGGCATCGGCGAGGCGCGGACCCTGGGCTACAAGCACTACGGCGCCGCCGGGATGCTGACCCTGTTCATCCGCGGGGTCCTGTGCAACTGGATGGTCAGCACCGGCGTGGTCGGGGCGATGATCTCCGACTCCGTCAGCGGCAAGGTCATCGCCATGTGGATGCCGATCATGGTGTTCTTCGGCATGACGTTCGAGCACTCGGTGGTCAACATGTTCCTGTTCCCCTCGGCGCTGCTGATGGGGGGCAAGTTCTCGGTGGCCGACTACATCATCTGGAACGAGATCCCGACGGTGGTGGGCAACCTGGTGGGCGGGATCGCCTTCACCGGGCTGACGCTTTATGCGACGCATGTGCGGACGGGCGCGCGCCGGGACGCGGCGGCGCGCGGCGGGATGGGGGCGGTTAGCGCGGCTGAGTAGGCAGGGTTATGTCCACGCTATCCGCCGCTTCTTCCAGGAGGTTCGGGATCACAGAGCAGGTTCATCCAGAGGCGCTCGCAACCGTCGCCTGATAGAGGAGAATGTGCCTATGATCTAGAAAGGTGCATGTGACTACCAAAACCCCAGCATCGGCATCGTCCAGATCTGGCCGACCCGACACGGTTGCTGGGAGCGATAGCTGCCAAGCTGTAAACTTCTTCTTAGAATCATCATGTCCGACTGGGAAGGTCGCAGAGGCAGAATAGCAAGGGGCTAGGGTGGATTCGTCCGAGTTGGTTGCGGCGCGGGCATTAGAATCACCTGAGGCGGCACCTGCTTGGATGCTAAAATAGCTTGGGAGAGGGCGTTGGTCAGGTCGCGCAAATTAGCGTTCACTCGGTCAGGCAAGGCGTCAACCTTCTCCGACAAAGCCGACACCCTGCCGTCCACTCTAGTAATCTGGACACCGACGAACGCAATGCCACCGATCAGCACAGCGCCGATCAAAGCTACTGTGACTTTGATCCAATCAAAAGCGCCTTCCAACTTGGCAAGACGTTCACTCATAGCTCCCATGTCAGGCGGCTTACCACTAGGTGCAAGGGGAGGAGTGCCAGTGCTTGCTATCGAGCGGCCCGCGTATGCTTGCTACCTGCCCACCAAGGGCCGTGCCTTTGACCATTTCGTGTGCGGGCGCCCGCAGGTCCACCTCGGTTCAATGCACGCCTCCCAGGGCCGGAACACGTCATCAATCGTGATTCTCTGCAACGCTTCCGCCAGCGTCAG